>CALMNJ010000196.1 GCA_937868675.1 uncultured Bacteroidota bacterium
ACGGCACCTTTAGTAAAGAGGCAAAAAACCGGCAGGGACTGTGTCTAACTTAAAAGGTAAGAAGTAACCCTGCCGTACGGCACTCATTGTCGGCCTACCTGGATTCGAACCAGGGACTCCCGTCTTAAAAGGACGGTGCTCTGCCAGCTAAGCTATAGACCGAATGTTGAATGGGCAATTGGCGAATAAAGTACGTTTTGGCGCTCTGTCCATTGAGCTACAGGGTAATGTAATATTAGTGTTACCCAGGTGGGACTCGAACCCACAACCTCCAGATTGGAAATCGAAGTAACTTTGTTCTACGGCACCATTTAAGTTGAATAAGCAGGTGATGAGGCGCAAGAGTCTTTTTCTTATTGCTCTAACCAGCTGAGCTATTTCATTTGCATGAAAGCCGGACTCGAACCGGCGACCGATAAGTCCACGAAGTATCCCTTACTGACGACACTGCTTAAGTTTATTTGAAAGAGCGAATGGCAATGAGAGGGAATCCCGGATTGCTCCGGGTGAAGGATTCGAACCTGCTTTAACCACGATGTACCTCTTATTTACGGCATCTTTCAAACTGTTTAATGTGCATGCCGGAAGCGAAAAGCGATTTGGGAGTGGGGATTCACCATGAGGATTTGCACCTCTTCCCGCCAGGGTGTTATTCTCTGGCAAGACCCTTCCCCTGTTGTAGGTGGTCGAAGTAACCCGTTTCTACGGCATTCCGGCAATTTCAATATTTTAAAGAACGCTACCCTGAATAGATTCGAACTCATATTCCCGCATTGGGCAGTGCGGCTGCCCCTCACCATCTGGCCTCAAAGCCCACCGGGCTTTCATCCTGCTTCCCTACTTTGACGCTGCATTTCGGTGCACTGTAAATTGTACTCATTATAACGCGTAGTCATAACCAGATATCCGCACACTCCATAGTCCCGTAAATTTTACCATAGCTTTTCCTTTTAAGCTACAGGGTATTTTTAAAACCTTCCCGCCCGTATTGACGGGAAGATTTTTTATGTCAGAGAACTACCTGATTTATTTTTTCAACCGCACTTACACTGTTTTCAACTGCGTGCATCACGTCGAATATTTTATCCGACCAGCCTGCTATCAGGCAAACATCGTTCTTCTGAATTTTCAGAGGCGAGTTGCCATAACCTGCCAGGTCGAACAGGTAAAGTTTTGCATCGGGTGCGATGGCTTTATAAGCTGCCCACGATTTGGCGAGGCTTGATCCGCCATGGTTGCTATCCCAGAGCTGACAGTCGGTAAACAGCATGAGTTTATCCATCACCACACCGCGGGCTATCAGATCGTCAATTACTTTGTAACCGTTGGTTGAATAACCCACTTCACCCTCGCGTTTGTAATACTGTTCAACATTTGCCAGCACATTGCGGTTAGGCATGTTTATAATTTTCCAGGTATCACCAAACATACCGCTCACCACACGCTGACATTTCGATTGCATCAGCATACCAAGCATCAACCCGATATCAAACATCATCACTTTGCTTTTTGCCGATACCGCTTTTTGCATGGAACCCGACACGTCGCAGGCTATCAGCACGCGGGTGGATGCATCAAAACCTTTCAGGTTTTTAACGCTTGCCGCCACGGCATCTTCCAGCGCATTCAACACCACGGTAACATATTCCGATTTCAGCACTTTAACCTCGCGGTATGCGGCCAAAAAACGGAAGGGTAGCTGTTTTGAACCGGCCACCGCTTTTTCGCTGGCAAGGTAATCGCACACTTTTTTCATATGCGCCGCCGATACATTGGCTTCCATGATATTACGCAGGTTGCGCATCAGGGCCATATAACCCACTTTACCGCTATCAATCAGTTCTTCCCACTTTGCCTTTACTGCAGCGGCTTTGGTCTGAGCATTTTCGTATTTAGCCTGACCCAGAGCCGACAGCTCGGTTTCCCAGGTATAAGGAACAGCCAGCGCATCGTTCGCTATTTTATCGAACACGTTTTGTTGAGCCTCATCTTTTGCCTTAGGGTGAACCAGAAAAAGTGCGTCGCGGAGTTTTATTTCGGTATCGCGGTTGTACTTCGCGAACTGGTACTCGTCAAAGCGGTTGAATGCCACCGACAGACCTTTCTGAACCTGCTTCGACAGTTTGTTCAGCTTTTTAACGCCTTTTCGTCCGTTTGCCAGCTGATAGTATGCCAGAAGTTCGGTTATTTCGTCGGCACGTTTTACCACGCCGCTCACGGTTTTGCTCACGGTGGAGTTGCCAGTGTTAAGCTTTGCCAGCTCAACGGCCAGCACCAGCGGCACGCTGCGCATATACATTTCGTTGCGTGCATACACAGCAAGGCGGGCCACGAAGTCGGCGTTGGTTTTCAACATCAGCTTCTGGATACGCTCCAGGCGCTCGTTACCGCTTTCGTAAAAGGTATCGCTCAGTCCGGAGGTTACCACAGCCGAGTACAGCTCCATTTCGGGAGTAAGCGTAAAGGCTTTGGCGCCCTGGTAGTTGGTTACCGCGTTTTTGTTTTTTGTGAAGATGTTGAATTTCATTTCGCTTTCTTTTTTTGGTTAAACATCGTTTTTTTATCTGTTGACCCTTGTTTTAAATCAACGATACAAAGGTTTATTACATGTGCGCAGTGTAATTGCGCAGTAAAATTATTTTTTGTGTTTCAGCTCTGTTTTTATTTAATATATTGATAATCAAGATTCATTTTTTAACCCGTCGTGTTGCGTATCCTTCAAGTGCGCAAATAGATTGCGTAGTTTTATTAAGTTCTTATATTTAACTCCTGATAAAACACCAAAAACCAATGCCAATCAATAAATCAGCACTGATCCGTTACAAAACAATTGATCAATGCCTTCAGAATCGTTTCCGCAAATGGACGCTGGAAGACCTGGTGGAGGCCTGCTCGGAAGCCCTTTATGAGTACGAAGGCGTGACGCGTGGAATAAGCCGCCGCGCCATTCAACTCGATATCCAGAATATGCGGAGCGAAAAACTGGGTTACAATGCGCCTATTGTGGTAACGGATAAAAAATATTACAGCTACGAGGATAAAAATTACAGCATCACCAACTCACCGCTAACGCAGCAGGATCTGGGCACCCTGAACGAGGTGCTTGACGTATTGAAGCAGTTCAAGGGCTTCGGTTACTTTCAGGAGCTGAATGGTATGGTAACAAAGCTTGAGGATAAACTTTACAAGCAGCAGCACAAGGGAAAATCATACATTGATTTTGAAAAGAACGAGCTGCTTAGAGGGCTGGAGCACATTGACGCGCTGCACAAGTCCATTATTGGAAGAAAGACCCTTGATCTGGTGTATCAATCATTCAGGGCAAGGCAACCGCAACAGTTTATTTTTTATCCTTATTTACTGAAGGAATACCGCAACCGCTGGTTTTTGCTGGGCGCCAGAAAAAAAGGCAACGCAACTATGATTCTGGCGCTGGACCGGATTGAGTCTTTTAAAGAGGATGCTTCGGAAAAATACCGCAAGCCAGAAATTGACGTGGCTGATTATTTTAACGACGTGATTGGCGTATCTAAAGTGCCGGGTCAAAAACCTGTGCTTGTGGTAATGAAGATTGTTAAGGAGCACGCGCCGTATATTATTACCAAACCGCTGCATCCCTCGCAAAAAATAGTGAAGCAAGGCCATGACGGAACTATTTTTTCAATTGAGGTGATCTGGAATTTTGAGTTGGAACGCGAAATACTGGGATTTGGCGAACAGTTAAAGGTGTTGAGCCCGAAACGCCTGGCCGGTAAAATTACAGCCCGCATGAAACAAAGTCTGGAGCTTTACACAAAATCAAAGGTTACGGATGAGATGCCCGCATTATAAGTGGTTGTAACTGGTAGCTGTTATTTTAGTTCCCCTAACCGGATTCGAACCAGTATTCCATCTTTAGAAGAGACGTGTTCTTCCCTTAAACTATAGGAGAATGTGTAGCTCCTGACCGAATCGAACGATCACACCATGGATGTAAGCCATGTATTCTGCCTTTAAATTAAGGAGCTGATTTTGGAGCGCCCGGCACCGCCAAGGCTGGGGAACCCAGCCAACGTGTTTGCAAAACACATTCGCCGGTCCCGGAACATGAGGCCCCATTTGTTGCTTTAGCAGGGTTTGAACCTGCAACCTCCGGCTTATGAAACCGACGCTCTGCCATTGAGCTATAAAGCAATTGGTTGCCAGAGCAGGATTTGAACCTACAGCCTCCGACTTACGGCAGATGTTCGGTGAACATCTGAGCGGGCTGTTGTGCTGGTGTTGCTCCACCATTGAGCTGCCTGACAATTGAGTTCCGGGTTGGAATTGAACCAACCTGCGAGGTTTTGCAGACCACGACCTCAGCCTCTCGGTCACCGGAACAAGTGCGGAATATCAGGATCGAACTGCGTCCCCTGTTTGGAAGACAGGTGCTTTACCATTAAGCTATATTCCGCCTGTATTTTTTACTTTTAAGGAATCTCAACCAAAACCCTTACCACAGGGTAAACTCCGATTCATTTATTGCTCCGCAATAAATCAACCCGCTTCGAGGCTTGCGTACTCTGTACGGGAATCGAACCCGTATTTTTGCAGTGAAAGTGCAGTTTCCTGGCCATTTAGAAGAACAGAGCCTGTTTAATTTCTGAGCAATGATTGGGGAATTTCCTTCGTTTGTTTCAACCAGGCTTTGCCCGCTTTAACCATTACTCACTTATACTTTAACCTCGCTCAAAAAAACAAAGGGCAAAGCCTTGCCCTGTTTCCCAACCCCGCCGAGCGGTTTTTACAAATAAAGGGTGTAGACGCGTCGGGCAGGCTGCAGGTGTTTGATGCCTATGGCAAGCTGATGAAAGAGCAACACGAGAACTGCCTTTTGCTCGACATAAACGATTTGCCTGCCGGCATTTACTGCCTTAAGTTGTATTTTGCCAATTCGATAAAAACCACTAAATTAATTAAGCAATGATAGCCAGAAAATCCATTTTGTTTTCAGCATCCGTTTGTTTTATTTTTTTGTGGTGCGGTTGCCCCAAGAACAAACATATTGCTGAACTCCCTTGTCAGTTAAGCGTGACCGGGATGGAAGATTATGTTTCCTGTTATAATATTAAACAGGGTTCAAACTGGTCATATAAATTAGCCGACTCTCTAAGAACGGGAAGTATAGAGCTAAGCAATTCACTTGCTTCTTCAATACCAAACGACCCATCTCCATCGAAGGGAAGCACGCAGTGTGACAGTTTTTCGCGTTATTCTTATACAGAAATTAATTTAAAAATCAAGCTAAACCAATCTACGCAATCGAATATGTTCTATGCCGTAGGGGACGACTACGTTTGTTTCAACAGGATTAAATACAGAAATGTTGGAACTTGTGTTTTGGCCTTGTTCTATAACGCTTCTGCCGATACTTTGCACTATTCGTCTGAGTACAGCGTCCAAAAAATTTTCCAAGAAAAAATTTGGGACAGCATTCAAATAGCCGGCAAAACCTATAAGAATGTGCATCAAATGTATTACTACCCAAACTATTCGGGTTTCAAGCGGGTATGGTGGTGCCCAAAGGTCGGCTTTGTAAAGCTGGAATTTGTAAACCCCGCCAAAAGCCAAACCGAAATTTGGGAGTTGCAAAGCAGTAACGTGGTACTATAGCATTATTTAATCCCGGCTTTACCAACCGGGATTTTTTATCCCCCCCCCCTAAATTTATTAGACTTAAGGTCATAAAAGATCAAAATGTATGTAATTCCGTATGAATTTATTTGAAATGCCCTATTTATGGGCCTTTCAGAGGATAAAAATAAATCCACTGGGCTTTTGCCGTGCACATCCGCAAAGAATCGAACTTCGGGTAGCGGTTTTGGAGACCGCCCGGCTGCCACAGCCACGGATGTGTTTTGATCATCAACAATATTTCAAAGACCGTTTTGGCGGTTTATAAGGGAGTCGAACCCTTTTCGCCCGATAGACAGTCGGGAATAATAACCGGTATACCAATAAACCATGCTTTAGCAGATGCTTCTGTAATGCGCAGGGCTTTTCCCAAACTTCGCCCTTATTGTCATCGGGCCGCGGCCTTTAACCGCTCCCTGCGCCTGCACTTCGACAAAAACACAGCAACAGTTTTTGCATCTGCCGGGTGTACCTTGTTTGGTTTACCCTTGCGGACAAGGTGCGGTTCGAACACACTACCTTCTGATTAACAATCAGTCGCTCATCCACATGAGCTTCCTGTCCTTATTGTAAGAGAAAGAAGACTGTACCGGCTACCTTACGCTCCCATAGCGTGGATCCGGCCTGTCGAAACTCCCACATATTTTAAAAGAACTTATTTATACTCCCACTCATGAAAATGTTTCATGAAAATGGC
>CALMNJ010000197.1 GCA_937868675.1 uncultured Bacteroidota bacterium
TCTACGATTTTCAAAGAGAGGTCTGCGATCAAACCAGGTTCATGATATAAAACCATTCAGTATCCTGCATCGGATGTTTGACTCCATTGATCATATTAAAACGCTCCGGATAAAAATTTCGGCGCTGGAACGGGGCGAAAAAGGTTATGCCTCGGCTACATCGGAGCTTAAACTAGTGACTTCACCAAGAAAACTATATTTCATTAATCCTCAAAAAAAAATTGAGATACTTTACAACACAATTGAATCCAACCATAAAGCTTTGGTCAAACCCAATACATTCCCCTACCTCACCGTGCGTCTTGATCCAAATGGATCGCTGATGCGGAAAAATCAACATTACACTATTAACGAATTGGGATTTGGTTTTATCGGGAAAGCACTAGCGTTGGCCCTTGGCAAAGATAAGGAAGGGGTGGCCCACTTTAAATTCGTGGGAAAAGTGGATAGAAATGGCTACTCATGTTTTTTGCTTGAATACGAAAACAACAATTACGCATACACCGACTATACGGTTGGCGAATACCAAACCGCCAGCAGCATTGCAATGAAACTGGGGGTAAATGACTTTGTGGTGAGATATAAAAACAATTTAATTAACAACTTTGGTTATCTTAAAAAAGGAACCGTTCTTAAAGTGCCCATTCTATACTGCCGGAAAGCTGTTATATACGTTGACGAAAAATTATACCTGCCTGTATCCATTAGTTTGTACGACGACGTTGGGTTATTTGAAAGTTATGATTTCACGGGTATTGTTGTAAATGGCCCCATCCGGGAAATAGAATTCAGCAAGGCGAACAAAGAATACGGTTTTTAGTTTCGTAATTTTTATTACGAACTATGATACTTTATAAGTCAAAAATCTGACCGAAGGCTGCAACGTTGTAACCCTTTTCGCGCAGTTCCTTAAGCTCGTTGCCATTGTTTAATAACGGATTGGTGTGGTTAAGGTGTATGAAGAAAATCTTGCTCTTCTCTTTTGCAGGAAGGGAGTCCATCAGTTTAATACTTTCACTTACTAAGGGATGCGGAATTTCTTTGATATTGCGGTTATTGATTTCTTTTCCACTATAAAATGTGCCGTCAATAAAAACATAATCCGCTTTCTTTATTTCATCAAGAATACGGACTGACCATTTTTCCCATTTATCTATGTCGGGTATAAACAATACTTTTTTTGATAAGCCTTTTATCAAGAATCCGGCTGTTTCCGAAAACTCGTCGCGGTGAGGCACTTCAAACACCTTTATCAGAAAGGTTCCAACGCTTACACTATCGTTCCCCTGCTTTAATGCCACAGGTTCAATATTGTTAAGGTTAACCAGCTGACACCATGGACCATTGTCTTCGAGAAAACGTTTCATTCGGGGTTTAACATATACAGGTACCCGCTTTGCGTTCATTGCTTCGCGGCCAAGGAACATTAAACCGCTATAGTGCCCAATGTGAGCATGTGAAACAAATATGGCATCTGGTGATTCACCGGTACTTTGCGCAAAATCTTTAAGCCTCTTTAATTGACCCGCAATATCAGGCGTTGCTTCAATAAGAATTGTTTTTTTGTTCACCCTGTCAACCAAACCAATTGAAACCACCCGGCGCGATGAGTCGGGCCGGGTAAACAATTTCTGACAACATGTTTTTGTGCATCCGGCGTGCGGTGATCCACCATCCTGCAAAGTGCCCAGAATAATAAGCTGTGTGGCGGCAGTATGCGCTTCTGACGTTCCGGTGTGTTTTACAACCGGCTGGTTATTGCAGTAACACATCAAAACACCGGCTATAGCCGGTAGAGATTTTCTGAGCAACACCATTTCTTATTTTCTTTTGTAAACCACAAATAGATTTTCCATGTTATCCGATGCAACATAAGCGGTTACATAATTTGTATCCGCATCAAACACCCCGCGTTTCACACCCGCTTCAAACCCGCTATACCAGGGATCCCAGATAACCATGTCGCCCTGTTTAATTCCCGCCAGATTGTTGCTGTGAATATCCGGATGTTGCTTGTTGTCGAAACGATCAATATTCATGAGCATACCCAAATAGTGATTAGAAAAAAACAACTTTGTGCCTGGCTTTTGTTGAGAGAAAATATACTCCGCAGTTTGTTTTGCAAGCTTTTGTTGTGGGCTCAGCATCAGGTCCTTTTCCCATCTGATTGCCGAAGGATTAGTCGTAAACGGAAATACAACAATGTAAACCAAAAGAAATCTCATAAGCCACCGTTTTGGCCCACTCTTTTTAAAGGGCAATTGATAAACGAAGTTATAACCATTTAACGCCAGCAGAACCATAAACGGCATAACACCAATAAAGACCCTGTTGAGGCCCATTGAATTAAATATGCCAAGAAACCAAAATAATGAGTGAGCAACAAAAAAGAACAAAAAGCCCAGTAACACCAGCGCCCTTTCAGAAAAATCTGTTTCCCTTTTGAAGACGGAACGAATTGCCGGTATCAACCCAACCCCCATAAGTGCATATACGGGTATGCCCAACACATTTACAAGACTCCATACAAAATGATAAAGCTCTCCGCTTCCATATTTGCTGCCTGTGCTTGCGTATGGTATTTTTGAAAACACCCAAAACGCAGTGTCATGTACAACATAGCCTGCCAATCCATATATAACTGAGCCGGTTAACAGAAGCAGCGGTGTTCTGTAGTGTCCTTTATATGCAAAATACAAAGCAAACGTACTTGCCACAATGAGTCCTTCCGACCGCACATATGGGAGGAACGATAAAACGACCGCTGCGGCATTTATCCTGCCCCGCAAAGTAAGTAAAAGAGCCAGCGATACAAAAAAAGCAAACAACGGTTCGGTAAAACCCGAAAGAGTGAGAATGTATTGCAATGGACTGAAAATAAAAAGAAGCATCACTACGCCGGCGTTTTCCATCTTTAAAGCAACTGCAGCCTTATATGTAAACCAGAGAGTAAATGTTGACGCAAGAGCATTGAACAGTTTGATTCCGGAAAACCCGAATTGTGCGAAGGGGCTCGCCAAAAGCACAAATACAGGCTTTGCCCAATGGTCGAAGTAAAGCTCCGGGTGCTTTGGTGCATAATGAGCAAACAAATAATGCAGTATGCTGTCACCTGAGTCGCCGGTGCCATCGAAAAAACGAATACCTGCTACACACAGCAGAAAATAAAGCAGCGCTAAAAAACCCGGCTGAATAAAGCCCTTTGAATGACTATCATCGGTTATGTTAATGTTATTCATTTGTTTTTGGAACAAAAGGCTGCGATGAAAAAATTAGTTCCCGGTTCTGATCTATAAACAATAATGCCCGCTCCATGTCCATTTTTACAGAGGTATTAAGTTCTGCAGCCCACCCGGGGTTAAGTTCATCGCGCTCACTGGCGTATAGCGCAAACAAATAACCCCATTCCATTTGACTGAATGCGCCTCTTTTGTTCCATTTCCATTTATTGTCATCTTTTTCAAAGGTAAACGCCAGGTTGGCACGAAAAACACCAAGCCCATAAAAAAGCGGTAACATTTCGGCTAACAATTCGTCGCCCTCCTCTCTTCTTTGATGGTTAATAGTTTAACATAAGCCAATTGGAATGTAGCCTCAGTAATTAACTCGGAAGGGTTGTTGCGTAAAGGTTCGTAAACACTAATATGTAGTTTGTCATCGTCAAACCAACCGTAAGGCGGCGCTGCTATTCCGTCTCCATAATAATCCGTAAAAACCTCACGCGGTTCAAGTCCCATTATTGCCGCCAGCTTTTGAACCAGATCCAAATCCTGCTCTTCTTGTTTACGTGGTATCTGCTCTATCTTTTTTACCGAAGTAATTACCTCATATTGTTTAAGGTCATGATTACCAAAAGCCGACACAAGGAATTTAAAGGCATTTTCGAGCCAGATACGATTTTCGTCGGTAAGGTTCAGGTCTTTTATGGGGTATACGTTTGTATCTTTCTTTTCCTCATTACGCCAGTAGTCGGTATCCGTGGTGCTTTCTTTCACTTCAAAATCGTCCACGCTCATTTCGTGTCCCCCTGCCTCTTCCAGGGTTATTTTTTCGTCAAGGCCGGGTATGGTGAGCGTTTCGTCCTCAAGGCTTTCTTTCAGTTTACGGTTTTGACGTTTTATCATTGCAAGCCTCACCCAAATAAACAAGGCCACCAATATCATCAGGCCGGCGGCACAGGTGTAAACCAAGGCGTTGGAAGTATGAGAACTAAAATCCATGTGTCAGCAAAAATAGGTTTTGAAGTGTAAGATGCCAATTTAATCCGATTTACATCCGGTTGTAAAATCAATGAATAAAAGTGTTAAGCCGCCTGCTGCATCCTGAGCAGAATGTCCTTTCTTCATCGCAGTGGTTCTTACCCCCGGCGTCTCTCATCACACACGTTTTATTACTGCAATGTTCGAGTCCGTATGCGTGTCCCAGTTCATGCAGGGCAACCTTCAGAAGCTGCTCCTTATACCTTTTGCGGTTAAGTCTGAATGGCGAAACAACACTGGCTTTGCCCGGACAAAGCGACAGACCGAATACACCCCATTCCTGGCTGGCTCCCTTTCTGGTATAAATGTCAATCGCTGTAAGTCCAAGACGGTAATGAGGAGAAGGTGCCAAAGATAATAACTGAAGTACAGAATCGGCGTTAATTCGTTTCCGCGTTTTATTATATGAACTTACTGGAAGAGTCCTTTCAGGAAGAATCACAACACTGTCAAAATAAACTTGAAGTCCTTTTTCAAGATAAACCGGAAGATCGTCAGTAAACTGCTGCAATGGAACTATTTCAATAACTACAGTTTCATTGCTGGCTTTTATTTCGTGCTGCTTGAGTTTAACAGGCGTTGCTATATGCTTATTAGATGTGGGTGTATTACATGAAAGCTGAAATAAACAAAATGCTGATACACAAATTAAAAATTTACACGCATCCATTTTCTATGGACAGATTTATAACACTTAATTTAGTTATATTTTGATCATAACACGTATCTCAAATCCAATCTACATTAATATCTTAACAAAAAAGGCCCCATATCAGGGGCCCTTTAAATATTCCGGAACTGTTAATGCGCTCCGCCATCCTCTTCGCCTTCTTCGAGCGGCACTGTTTGAGGAACAAAGTCTTTTTCTTTACCGGGTTTGCTGTAATCGTAAGCCCAACGATGAACTACAGGCAGCGCACCAGGCCAGTTTCCATGGATATGAGCCATTGGAGTAGTCCACTCCAGACTGTTACTGTTCCAGGGATTTTGCGGGGCTTTTTCACCACGGAACATGCTGTAGAAGAAGTTAAACAGGAAAACACCCTGGCCCAAAGCGCCAATAATCGCGCAGTAAGTTACAATCTCGTTAATATCAACCAGATTATCAAACATTGGGAAATTACTGTTTGTATAATAACGCCTTGGCACACCGGCAAGTCCCAGGAAGTGCATAGGGAAGAAAACACCATATGCGCAGATAATGGTGATCCAGAAATGCAGATAACCAAGTTTCTTATTCATCATTCGCAGGAACATTTTGGGGAACCAATGATATACACCGGCAAACATTCCGAAGATCGCGCTCAATCCCATTACAATATGGAAGTGCGCTACCACGAAATACGTATCATGCACCGTAATGTCAAGCGTTGAGTCGGCAAGGATAATACCGGTAACTCCACCGGTAATGAAAGAGGACACGAGCCCCACAGAGAACAGCATGGCTGGCGTGTATTGTATATTGCCCTTCCACATAGTAGTAATGTAGTTAAATGCCTTAACGGCAGAAGGTATCGCAATAAGAAGTGTTGTAAATACAAACACCGAGCCCAGGAACGGATTCATTCCGGTCATGTACATGTGGTGACCCCAAACAATAAATGAAAGGAATCCAATTGCCAGCATAGAACCAATCATGGCACGATACCCGAAGATAGGCTTACGCGAATTGGTTGCAATAATTTCGGAAGTAATACCAAGTGCAGGTAATAGCACAATATACACCTCAGGGTGGCCAAGAAACCAGAAAAGGTGTTCGAAGAGAATTGGACTACCGCCAACATTATCAAGCGGACGTCCGCCTATGTAAATGTCCGACAGATAGAACGAAGTGTTGAAGCTTCGGTCGAAAATAAGCAACAAGGCGCATGAGAAAAGTACAGGGAACGAAAGAACACCAAGTATAGCTGTAATAAGGAATGCCCAAATAGTAAGAGGCATGCGTGTCATTTTCATGCCTTTGGTGCGAAGGTTAATAATGGTAATAATATAGTTTAGGCTTCCCAGTAAAGAAGAAACTATGAATATAGCCATTGATGCCAGCCAGAGGGTCATTCCAAGCTTGGAGCCAGGCATTGCTTCAGGTAGCGCCGATAGCGGAGGGTAAATTGTCCAACCTGCAGAAGCAGGTCCGTCATTAATAAAGCATGAACCTAACATAAGCACGGTAGACACGAAAAAGAACCAGTACGAAAGCATGTTCAGGAATCCTGAAGCCATATCGCGCGCACCGACCTGATATGGAATAAGGAGATTACTAAACGTACCGCTCAATCCACCCGTAAGAACAAAGAACACCATGATAGTACCGTGTATTGTCACCAGGGCAAGATACATATTGGGATCAAGAATTCCATCCTTACCCCATTTGTCGCCGAGCATCGCGTTGATGAATGCAAATTTTTCGCCAGGCCAGGCAAGCTGAAGACGGAAAATTACCGACATCGTCATTGCCACCACAGCCATAATAACGGCTGTGATAAGGAACTGCCTGGAGATCACTTTGTGATCCATGCTGAAAATGTACTTGCTTACAAAACTCTCTTCATGTTCATCATGATCGTGTACGTGATCGTGGTGAACCAAATGTTGATGCTCTAAACCTGTTGCTGAATGAGAAGCCATGTTTTATCTGTTTAATTCGTTACTGTTGCTTTATTATTTTACCGCCACTGTTGTTTTAACCGGTTTTTGTTTTGCCAGCCATGCATTGTAATCTTCTTCGGAATCCACCACAAGATTCATCTGCATGTTGTAGTGCGAGGCGCCACATATTTTGTTGCAGAGTAGCAGGTAGTCGAACTCAACAGCCTCCTTACCATCCTGCGCTCTTTGTTTGTTTATTCCGGCCATTAATTGTACCACATACGGATCTTTACGCATTTGCGCAGTGGTTTTGGTTGGTGTGAATTTGAACGTGGTTACCATGCCCGGCACACAGTTCATTTGAGCGCGGAAATGTGCCATGAGTGCGCTGTGTATCACGTCGCGGCTACGCATATGAAACTCTACCTCGCGACCAACCGGTATGTGAAATTCATTTTTCACCAGAATATCGTCAAACCCGTTCACGTCTGCGGTATCCATACCCACAGCGTTACTCCCGCTTATTTGTTTGAAGTCGGTTTCGCCAAGCTTACCATCTTTTCCGGCATAACGTGCTGTCCAGTCAAATTGTTTGGCATAAAGTTCCACAACTACCTTTTTGGTTTCGTCAGAGCGGGTCATAATCTCATTCCAGTATTTAAGACCAAAAATGATAATGAAGGCCAGGGCAACTGCGGGAACAACGGTCCACAACATTTCAAGTTTATTGTTGTGCGGATAAAACTCAGCTTTTGACTTGCTATTGCCTCTATACTTATAAGCAAACCAAAAAAGAAAGGCATTTGTAACCAGGAAAATAAAAGTGATGAGGTACATATTGGCATCGAAGAGTGCATCTACCTTTACACCATGTTCAGACGCAGCGGGTGGAAGTGAACGATCCATCCAGCGGTTAACCTGCCAAAAGAAGAAGATGAAAAACAATGCAACAAACAACAAGAGAGCTTTTCCCATCATGTTATTATCGCTATCGCTTACCTGCCACTCTTTCGTTTTCTTTAAACCACGGCTCAACTCAATTATTCTCAATAACTGGTGACCGGCTATTATTAGTAGGATAATGGCTAACAGAACTAACAGATTCATCGTATTGTATTTAAATGTTTATTATTTCGCTTTCTTCAGTAATTGGTATTCATCAGGTTGAATGGTGCAAACTTTCCTGCAGGAATGGATGATTCTTTACAAGTAGCGGCACTTTAGACAATGCATTAAGTACCGCGTATATGAACAATCCGAGGAAGAAAAGGAAGTTACCAAGTTCCATCCAGCTGAGTCCGGTCCAATGATGACCAACTGTACCAGGCATCACAATCATGATCAAATCCATGTAGTGTCCTGCAAAAATGATGGTTCCTACAAACATCAGGAAGAAAAAGTTGCGCTTACTGTCGCGGCTCATCAACATGACCATTGGTAGTGCAAAGTTCATAAAAAACACTGTCCACATTAATGCTTTATAATTTTCCCAGCGTTGCAGGAAATAAATAACCTCTTCAGGAATATCAGCGTACCAAATCAACATGAATTGCGAGAAGTAAAGGTATGTCCAAAGGAAAGAAATGGCAAACATCCATTTTCCCATATCGTGAATGGTGCTTTCAGTCACAAATTCAAGATACCCCTGCTTTTTAAGCCATATTACCAAAACAGTAATTGCCACCAAAGCGCTTATCCACATGCCAGCAAAAATATACCATCCAAAAAGAGTTGAGAACCAGTGGGTGTCTATACTCATAATCCAATCCCATGAGGCCGTGGATGAAGTAACGGCGAACAACACCATAAACCAGGCGCCCAATTTCACATTTTTCCAGTGGTAACTATTATTAACATCTACTTCAAGCTTGTCGGCTTCATGCGAGTTCTTAATAAGCGCACGGGTAAACCACCACCAGCCAATCATATACAAAATTGTTCTGGTCCACCAGAACCAACCGAAGTAGCCTATTTTGTCTGCAATTTTTTGATCGTAGGCTTCGCTTGACGGGTCGGCTATACCGCTGGTCATCCAGTGATAAATATGATGCACATGGGCCTGACCCAGAATAAACAGAAGTAACATAAGTGAAAGACCGATGGGCAGATAGGATGCAACCGCTTCGATAACCCGTTTTATTGTTGTTGACCAACCTGCCTCGGCAGCATACTGAAGGCCAAGAAAAAAAGCGGCTGCGAGAGAGAGTGCGGTGAAAAAGAAAGTGCCGGCAAATACATTGCTCCATGCCCTGGTGTGATGGTATTCAGCATCCCCCTCAACCTTATCACTCATAAACATAAGAATGATGGAAAGAATGCCCACAGCCATCAGCGTGAAGGAAAGCATTTTTGCTTTCGACGGAACTGTAAAGTTTAATTTTTCGGTATTCATAATTTCTTTCTTCAGTTAAATTATTTTTTCATCTCTGCTACTTTTCCCTCTTC
>CALMNJ010000198.1 GCA_937868675.1 uncultured Bacteroidota bacterium
TGTTTTTGTGCATCGGTCATATCGAACGAAAGAGCTCCTAACCCTTCCGGAACAGGCACCTCAACTGTTTTCTCAACGATTTCGGGAATCGAGAAAATATATTGATACTCGTTATTAAGTATCGTATTGATGAGGTTAAGTGTGAACTGCTGAAGCCCCAGTGTGGGATGAAAATCGCCCATCTTACTGATTGGTTGGCCAATGACAATGTAAAGGCTGGGTGTGCCTTCGCCGATGTTTACCGGCAGATTATTGAGGGTGCCACCGTCCACCACGCACTGGTCTTCATTCGGATAAAGCTTAACGGGTGGAAATACAAATGGGATGGACATGGATGCCAACACCGCGTCTGAAGCCAGTATCGTACTGGCAGACTTGTAATCATTGTATTTTTCCTCGCGTGTACCAATATCGCAACCGGTTACCACCAGGTTTTTGCGTGTTTTATTATACAGTTGCTGAAAAGTAAGAAGTTTATTGTCGAATTTCTTTTTACACAAATCTTCCAGAAATTTTTTCACCCGTTCGTTGGTCGAGAGGCCATTGGTGAGCGCCAGGTAACCGAAGGCTTCCGCCGTTTCAACCGGATGACCAAGAGCGTAACCTTTTTCGGTAAGTATTTTTTGAAGTGTTTCGGGCTTTTTCTTAAAAGCCGGGCAGTACAAAAAATCACCAAAATTAGTTTTCATCGTTATTTCCAGGAGTTCATCAGGCGTGTAACCCAGGGCCAGTGCGTAAGAAATAATCGAGCCGGCCGAGCTGCCTCCGAAGTTTACAACATTGTTCAGCCCCCCCAACTCGCTAAGCGCTCTGACGCAGCCGGCGTATGCCACTCCCAGGGCTCCCGCTCCCGAGAATACAAGGGTTTTCAATTCGTTTGGTTTTACTTTTGACATGTTTTAAATGTGTTTAATAACGCCTACTCTTCACTGGATTTTCGGCAAACTCCATTCAGCAATACAGGCTCAGGCAGCAGCGCCGACGTATAAAATAATACGCCAACTCAGTGTTTATTGTGCCATATATTACGTTTTGCCTACTCTTTTAGGGATTTTCGGCACCTCCGCTTCGATCGTGGCGCTTATATAAAATGGGCTGAGATCAAACTTTACGCCGCTTCTAAAATAGAAAAATATTAAGACAAAAGGAATAAGATTGTATTCAGGTGGAAAAATTCCCCAAACAAAATAGAAACAACTGTACTTTACAAAACTGTTGCCAGCGGTAATGTTTTAAATGAAGTTGCCGTTGTTACAAAGTTATGTAACAGGTTACTGTTTCAGTAAGCGCATTGTTTGCCGCCCCGTTTCGCTGTCGGCACAAAGAAGGTACACGCCTGCAGGCCATCTGCTTATATCCAGCACCGCTTGCGTACCCTCGAGCCGGGCGCACCAAATGAGCTGGCCTGAGGAGTTAAGCACGGATAAGCGGAATGAATGAGAAAGGCTTGACCTCAGTGTAATTTTGTCGGAAGCAGGATTTGGAAAGGCAACGATACCTTGATTTGAAATTCCTTTTTCATCAATACCAGTGCAATCAATTACTTCCAGTGTGTAAACCTGACTGCCAATACAACCTCCCTGACCTGCCAATTCGCATGTGTATGTTGTGGTTACGCTGGGACTCACCACCACGGTGGCAAGGTACACAGACCCCGAATTCCACGAGCAGCTGTAAGCGCTGGCACTGGTGAGGCTGGCGCTTTGTCCGGCGCAAATGCTTGTGGCCGTTAACGCAACGGACAACGTTGGCAGCGGATTCACACTCACGGTTTGGTATCCTACTATAATTTGTACAGCGCTGGGGCAGCCCAAGGGCGAAGATCCCACAACGGTGTATTGTGTGGTAACTCCGGGACTCACTACATAACTGCCCGTAGCGGGCCCGTTTGCCCAGGCAATGGTGGGGGTGCCCGAAGCGTTTAAGGTAGCGCTTTGTCCGGCGCAGATGGTTGTACCACCGCTAACCGTTAGTATGGTGGTGCTTAACCTTGCCACAAAAGGTGATTGTGCTCCGGTAACATTCAGTGGAAATGTACCCAGTGTAAATGAGTTTGCAATGTCGCCGCCAACATACAGGTTGTATGATTTATCAAGTGTTATGTCTAAACCATTGTTACCGCCACCACTTATACCATAAGCATTTACAATGTTGCCTGAATAATCGTATTGTACCAGAAAAGAACAGTCGTTAATGAACGGGGTGGTAAGCGTGGCTGTGCCAATGGCCATACTTGGCGAATTCTGAGCGCCACACATAAATACGTGGCCTCCGTCAGAAAAGGTGGAGTAACCAATTTCGGTACCCGTATTTCCAACACTTTTACACCACAAGGCATTGCCGCTTGAATTGAACTTAACCAAAAAGGCATCAGAGCTGCCGGTGTTGGTGTAATTATTTACTGAAAGGGTATTGAAAGCCACCGAGTTTCCACCAAAGTAACCCGACAGGAATACGTTACCGCAGGCATCGGCGTTTACACCGTAAGCAGCTTCGGACGAACTGCCACCATAATTATTCCCGAAGAGAAAACTTCCACTCGCATCATATTTTAGTAGCACTGCGTCCAGGCCACCATTATTGCCAATGGTGCCTGAGCTTACCGTAACGCTTGAGGTGTTGTAACCGGCAAGGTATATGTTACCGGAAAGATCGGCAGAAACATCGTTCGGAATAAGGATGCCCGATGTGCCGCCTGTGGTCCACAAGGCATTGCCGCTTGCATCATATTTGGTGAGATAAAATACAGATGCCGGTGCGTTGGGGTTACTGAGCGTAACCGTACCAAAACTAAGTGATCCACTTCCGGTGTAGCCCGTTATATAGCAGTTGCCATTGGCATCGGTGCAAACTCCCGAGCTGAAGTCGCTGTTGCTGCCACCCACGCATTTTACCCACTGCTGGTTCCCCTGTGTGTCAAACTTGGCAGTAAAAATATCAATAATACCGGCGCTGGCGCTCGTAAACGAACCAGCGGTGAGATTACCGGTGTAGGTTCCTGTAACATAAACATTACCCGAGTTGTCGCTGGCAATACTCAGGCCTTTTGCTCCTGTAATATACCTTACCCATAACAGCGTGCCGCTTGGGTCGTATTTTATTATATACGCAGAAGCGCCGGAAATGGTTGTTGTACCAATCACAGCGGTTCCGGTGGTGAGGCCGGTAAAATATAAATTACCCGAAGGATCGTTGCACACGCTTTTACCAATTGCGCTTGCTGCTTCTGCGCGCGCCCATTGCCATGTTTGCGACTGTGCCTGAGTTAAAAAAAGAACGGATAATAAAAAGTAAAGGTGTTTCATTGCGTAGTTTTTATGAAAGATAGCCAATTTATTTATGCCTCGTTCCGTGCAATTTCCTTTAATAATAACATGCGACTGTGGGGAAACCGCCGATAATATTTTTATTTCCGGCAAACACTGTCAGGGCAAAATGGCCATGAAAACTCCTTTCCTGAATTTTATTTGCCGGTTATCCCGCCTGCAATTTATCGAGCTCGTAATAATGTCCGCCAAGTTTAATAAGTTCGTCGTGCGTTCCTGTCTCGGCAATTTCTCCGTCTTTTAAATATAGAATCACATCGGCATTGCGGATGCTCGATATGCGGTGGCTGATGATGATGCTGGTGCGGCCTTCCATTTCGCGTTCCAGATTGCGTAGTATCAGTTCTTCAGTCTCGCTGTCAACAGCGCTAAGGCAATCGTCAAACACCAGCACGTTTGGTTTGCTCAAAATAGCGCGCGCTATCGAAACGCGCTGCTTTTGTCCTCCGCTCAGGGTCACACCCCGTTCGCCAACCATGGTACCAAACTGATCGGCAAAGCGCATGATGTTGCCGTAAACACCGGCCTGTTTCGCGGCCGCTTCAATTTCGGCAGATGGTACATTTTTCACCTTGCCGCCAAAGGCAATGTTATTGGCAATGGTGTCGCTGAACAGAAACACCTCCTGCGGCACTACGCCCATATTGCGGCGCAGCAGGCTCAGGTTATGCTCTTTTATGTTGATGGCGTCAAGCAGCACACTGCCTTCGCTTACATCATACTGGCGGGTAAGCAGCGTAACAAGGCTTGATTTGCCGCTACCTACTTTTCCGGTAATTCCCAGCCGCTGGCCTTTACGTAATTTAAACGAAATGTTTTTTAGAGCCGTAATACCATTCTCGGGGTAAGTAAAGCTTACATTCCTGAACTCAAGGTCACCGTTTATTTCATAATTCTTTTGGTTGGTGTTGCTTACAGCGGGCCTGGTTGACATAAACTCGTTGATGCGCTGTTGCGAGGCCGAAGCGCGCTGAATGAGCGAAGTAACCCAACCCAACGAAGCAAAGGGCCAGGTGAGCCTGAAAACGTACCAGATAAATTCGGGGATGTTGCCAGCCTCCACGTTTCCTTCAATGGCCATGTTGCCTCCCACCCAAACGGTGATGAGCACGCTGAGTCCAACCATCAGGCCCATCACTGGCAAAAAAAAAGCTTCTGTGGTAGCCAGTTTCAACGCCGTTTTTTTGTACGCTTCGCCGCGTGAGGCCATTTGTGCCGTAAAAAAGGGTTCGCGGGCATAAGCTTTTATAACACGAATGGCACTGAAGCTTTCCTGTGCCTGTGAGGTGAGATTACTGAGCTCCTCCTGTACTTTGGTGCTTTGTTTGCCAATGCGTTCTGAAACGCGGTAAATTATAAACGAGAGCAGGGGCAAAGGTAAAAACACAAGCAGCGAGAGTTTCACGTTTACGCTTAGCATAAATGCCAAAATGGTAATAGTGGCCACGATGGTATTGGTAACGTACATGATGGCCGGACCGGTGTACATGCGCACTCTGCCAACGTCTTCGCTGATGCGGTTCATGAGGTCGCCGGTGGTATTGGTTTTATAAAAACCGGCATCAAGCATCTGGTAATGCGCGTATATTTCATTTTTCTGGTCGTACTCAATGTGACGGCTCATCACAATAATGGTTTGCCGCATCATAAACATAAAGAAACCACTGGCAAGCGCCAGGCCAATAAGCTTAAGACCATGCCGAACAAAAAACGCATCGTCGCGCGGGGCCTTACCTTCAATAATGCTCATTATTTTATTGGAAGCATCGCGGATCACCACACCCTGGTAGGTGCCCAGCAGAACCGACAAACTCACAAACAGAAGACCGCCCAGAAAATGCCATTTGTATTTTATGAAATAGGGATTGAGTACGCCAAGGTGTTTCACATCGGTAAAATTAAGGCTTTTAAGAATGAGCAAGCGACTTTAACTCAATTTTAAACTTTGTTTTAGTTTTCAGCGCATAACAAAAGAGCCTAAATTTTGGATTCGAAGCCCACAGCCAACGGCAGTACACCCCATATCATCGCAAAGTGCCACCATCAATGAGGGCGCCGGTTTTTGACAACAAAAAATTATTCGGACATGTGTGGATGAGTAACGAATGGCAAGAGTGGTAGCGGTTAAGTTGTTTACAGTGACAAAAAACAGGCGCTTAATATGGCCAACCGGGGTTTATGGCTTGCGCAATAATGCATAGAATGATTCGAAAAAATACCTGCTTTGAGCGGCGATAATTCTTTGTATATTGAACCAATAACTATACCTTTGGCACCGCTCAAAAAATGAGATTTTAAAAATATTATGGAAGTAAAGGTTTTAAGCAGCAACGACTTAGCTAAAAATCCGGTTATAGGCCAGATGAGCCTTCATAATCACGAGCAGGTTGTTTTTTGCAACGATAACGCCACCGGACTCAAGGCCATTATTGCTATTCACAACACGGTTCTTGGGCCTTCGCTTGGCGGCACCCGCATGTGGAACTACAACAACGAAATGGAAGCACTCAACGATGTGCTCCGCCTCTCCCGCGGTATGACTTACAAATCGTCCGTAGCAGGCATCAATCTGGGCGGTGGCAAAGCCGTTATTATTGGTGATGCCAAAAAGGTAAAAAACGAGGCTTTGCTTCGCCGCTTCGGAAAGTTCGTTGACAGCCTTGGTGGGAAATACATTACCGCAGAAGATGTGGCCATGAGCAGTCGCGACATGGAGGTTATTAAAATGGAAACCAATTACGTGAGCGGTTTGCCCGAAAACATGGGTGGCAGCGGCGATCCAAGCCCTGTTACGGCTTACGGTGTATTTGTGAGCATGAAGGCCAGCGCCAGCGAAGTGTGGGGCAGCGACAGCCTGAGCGGTAAAAAAGTTCTGGTGCAGGGCATTGGCCATGTGGGCGAAGTGCTGGTTGACCACCTTACAAAAGAAGGAGCGAAAGTATATATATACGATATCAGTGAAGAAAGACTTAAAGCGGTTTCTGCAAAGTACAAGGCCGAAGTGGTGAGCGCCGATAAAATGTTTGATCTGGATATTGATGTGTATGCTCCCTGCGCGCTCGGCGCCACTGTTAACGATGACACACTGGCAAAACTCAAGTGCAAAATAATTTGCGGCGCTGCCAATAATCAACTGGCCGACGAAACCGTACATGGTGAAATGGTTGGTAAGCAGGGCATTTTGTACGCACCCGATTTTGTGGTAAATGCCGGCGGCATTATCAATGTGTATTATGAGCTTGAGGGCTATAACCGCCAGCGCGCACTTGCACATGCTGAAAAAATATACGACACAACTTACAACCTGTTTCAGTTGGCCAAAAAGGAAAACATACCAACATACATGGCCGCCAACAGGCTGGGCGAACAACGCATTGAGGCTATTGCGCGCATAAACGCAGTATTGTAACCAACACTGTCCGGGCCCTTCGTACCGGATGGTAAAACAAGTGAACCGGGAATAACAAACATGCTGAACAGAAGATTTTTAAGAATAAAGGTAATGCAGGCGCTTTATGCCTACTTTCAGCACGAGAAAGCCGTTCCGGCCCATTTCGAAAAGGAGATGTACAAGAGCCTTGATAAAATTTATGACTTGTATCTTTCCATCCTGGCGCTGATTGGTGATTTTCACCATGTGGCGTTGATGATTGTTGATGAAAACCGCAACAAACGACTTCCCGGCAAAGAAGATCTGAACCCCAATATGAGGTTTGTAGAGAATAGTCTTGTTAAAGGAATTGCCGAAAGCAAGGAATTGACCGGTTTGTGCGAGCGTAAAAAAATTTCGTGGCAAAACGATTTTGATCTGGTGCGCAAATTATTTAACGATATCCGTGCCGGTGAAACATATAAGAACTATATGGCTTCGCAAATTACTGGTCCTGAAAATGACCGAAATTTTGTGGTGGAATTGATCACAGCTCATTTAAGTGAAAACGAGGTGCTACTGTCTTTGTTTGAGGATAAAAACATTCACTGGGCCGATGATACGTTTGTGGCTTTCAACTCGGTGATTCGTACGGTTGAGGAATTCAAAGGTCAGTTTAATCTGCAGCCGCTGCTTAAGGATGAAAAAGACGACTTGGATTTTATGGGCGAACTTTTTAATAAGACCATTTTGTACAAAGGCCAGTTTGACGAGATGATTGACAAACATGCCAGCAACTGGGAACTTGAGCGCATTGCCAATATGGATATGCTGCTGATGGAAATGGCCATTGCCGAAATAATGTATCTTCCAAATGTGCCTGTAAAGGCCTCGCTAAACGAATACATTGACATCAGTAAAGAATACAGCACGCCCAACAGCAAAGTGTTTGTGAACGGCGTTCTCGACAAAATCATTGCCGAGCTTAAACAAGGCAACCGCATCAACAAAACCGGCAGAGGTTTGAAAGAGAACTAAACCTCTCTTCCAGTAAGCGGTACTTCAGGATTTTACAATTAGTTTTAATTAAACCTTCTTCTGATACCCAGATAGGGGATGAAGTAGTTTTTAAGATCCACATTAATGGAGTTGTTGGATTCGTTTATCATGGTGTACAGCCCCAGTGTCCAGCAATTGTAATCGTTGCTGTAAATTTTCACACTGGCACCACCAATAACAGAAGTTGTGCCTAAAAAATAGTAGCCTTCGCCCACAACCCCAAAATTTCTGTTGATACGCTGACAAAAGGCACCGCTAACAAACGGAAAATTTGCAACAGATGTTGAAGTAACCAGGCTTGAAATAAGGTTTAATTTAAGTCCGGCCACGCCCGCCCCTGCAGTGATGTTGTGGTTTGTAGTGCCAAAGGTTACGTAGGCCTGTCCCAGGTAGCCAAAAAATGCCGGGCTGCCCGTGCTGCTGAATATTGTTCCAAATGCCGATCCGGTAGCGCCGGCAAACACCCGGTCCTTGAGTCGGAACTGTGTTTTTAATCCAACACTGATCGGGTTAATGCCAAGTATGTTGGTGGTGATCGAAACATTTTCGTTGAACGAATACTGTAAGTTTTCGAGCAGTATCCAGTGCCCCGTGGCCACCGTTTCGCCGCTTTCGGTTTCGAAGGCACTTGACGCCAGCATGTAATTGCCGGCATGATGATTCTCGTCCTCATCTTCTTCTTTCGGAACTTTTGTGTTGTTTACCGGTTTGCTGATTTGCTTGAAGGAAGCTATTTCACGTTTATTTAACTGCAGCGAGTCGCGGGTGAGCTCGTTGATTATGGTTACAGTTGGCAGATTTTCCCTTACCACTTTTCCGGTATGGATGGTACCTGCTTTAGTTTTTATTTTGTATGTGAAGTCTTTTTTAAATACAGGTCTAAAACCAACAGTGTCGGGAAAATCCTGCGCTGCTGCGCCAAGCGAGAGTAAGATACAGGCGAATATGAAATAAACACGTTTCAGGTTATATTTTTTGTTGCTGCCAGAAAACGGACATTCCCGCTCATATCCTTTGTTAATTCCCATTCCGAAAAAAACCCTGACTCTTTCACCAGGTCAACTACCTGTGCTGAAGTCAGCGGATTGAGTTCGAAATAAAGCCTGCCTCCCGGATTCAGCACATGCCTGCAAAGTTCGACAATTTTCCTGTAAAACAATACCGGGTCTTCCCCCTCCACAAATAATGCCTGGTGCGGTTCGTGCATTGTAACATTTTTTGGCATTGCATGCATTTCCGTTTGCAGTATGTAAGGAGGATTACTCACCACCAAGTCAAAACCGATACCATTTATTTTTAAGGCAACATCTTTCTGATCCAACACATCCGCTTTCATAAATTGTATGTCCAGCTGATTGATCCGAGCGTTCCCGGCAGCTATCTGCAGAGCAGTCTGGCTTGTATCAATGGCCATAACAGTTGCACCCGGCAGTTTTTTTTTGATTCCCAAGGCAATGCATCCGCTGCCGGTGCCAATATCAAGTGCACTTTTTGTAGTTTTATTATGCTTTATAATCAGGTCCACCAGCTCTT
>CALMNJ010000199.1 GCA_937868675.1 uncultured Bacteroidota bacterium
TTTGAATGCCGAGTTCGTGCAATTTGGTTCCGAGATGCAGAATGGCACTGTTACTGAAATCGAGTTTTACAAAGCGAAGGAATTCGCTCTCCACCTCATCATGCAGGGCATTAAGCACAATGGTAGGGGCCGAGTCGTCAAAAACATGCATGTTGCGGGGCACTTCAAGGTTCTTGTCAACAATCACCCGAACGGGATTGCCGCCCTGGGTATGACGCACCGTGAGTTGGGGGTTGTCGCTGAGCACGGTGTTTTTACCCACCATGATTGCCATATTGCTTGCCCGCAACTCGTGTACAAAGTGATTGGCTTCGGGGCCGCTGATTCTGTTTTCATCACGGTTACTTGGCACCGGCCAGCGGCTTATAAAGCCATCGGCGGTTTGTGCCCATTTTAAAATAAAATAAGGCCGCTTTTTTTCATGGTACGTGAAAAAACGAGGGTTTTGTTTTTTTACTTCGTCTTCCAACACACCGGTAATAACTTCAATGCCGGCCTCTTTAAGTTTGAAAATGCCCTTACCTGCCACAAGTGGATTCGGATCAAGGCTGCCAACCACCACGTTTTTGAACCCTTTCGCAATAATAAGGTCGGCACAGGGTGGCGTTTTGCCCTGGTGGGCGCAAGGCTCAAGGGTAACGTACAGGGTGCAGTCGGCAGTATTTAACCCCTGCGGCATGGCTTTTATGGCATTAACCTCGGCGTGATGGCTTCCGTATTTTTGGTGAAAGCCGGTTGCCACTACCTGATGGTTATGGACAATAACGCTTCCTACGAGAGGATTTGGTAACGCTTTTGGAAACCCCTTTTCCGCCAGGCGAAGGGCGGCTTCCATATATTCGAAATGATTCAAAACCGGACGCAAATGTAATTAAAAGCGCGCTTACTTTTTAAACGATATGGGCGTTTACGGGTATAACAAATTCTTGACTGCCACACTTTGATACCTGGTTGGCTGGTTGGAAATAAAACAAGCCCCAGATGAACCGTTAAACTTTATTGGTGCACATTATCCTACACAGGGTAGCACCTTTCAGCAAGTGGAACGGTATTTTTATGATGGTTCTCCAAGATGTTTAGCATTCACTTTTTTATAGTGCTTACTAACTTGCAGGGGCGCCGGGCCTCGGATCTATAACCCAATAAAAGCGGTACTTTAAAAGGGCCGCTTTTTTTATTCTAAAATTTGTTGGAAAGAAGCTTGAGTATGTCGCTTTTTTTTCGGCGGGATACTTCGACAAGGCTATTGTCCTTCATGGTGAGAATGCAGGAACTGCCCTTTGAGTAACTTACAATACAACGCATATTGATAAATATGCCCCGATTGGCCCTGAACATAAAAGGATATCCCTCGAGGATGAAGGTAAAATCGGACAGTTGTTTGGAGGAGGTGTATTTTTCGCCGGTTGAAATGCAAAAAACAGTACAACCTTCCGCGGCCTGAGCGTAAACCAGATTTTCAACATCAAGAAGCACAACTTTGCTGCCATAATGCACCGGAATTTTAGATAACATGGGTTTATTGGCATCCAGTGAGCTGATAAAACTTTTTAGATTCTCGCCATTGACCTCTTTTTTCCTGATCCGGTTCTGCACGCGCTCGAGTGTTTTGGTGAACAAATCGGAATCAATAGGTTTTAATACGTAATCAATCGCATTGAATTCGAAGGCTTTTAATGCATAGTTGTCAAATCCGGTAATAAAAACCACTTCAAAATCAATCGCCTTAAACATTTGGAGCATATCAAATCCAGTTCCGCCAGGCATGCGTATATCGAGAAACACCACATCGGGCTTATTCCGGTTAATGATTTCGAAGCCACTCTTTACATCATCAGCCTCGGCGCATATTTCAAAATCGGTGTTAAGCCTTGTTATCAGGCGGCCAATGAGTTCGCGGTTTGGCCGTTCATCGTCAATTATAACTGCTCTAAGTTTATTCATTGGATTCAGGATTTAAATCAAGCGGCAAATAGATTGTTGCAATTGTACCGGCAGGCAAACCATCTTCACCAAAAATATCCTGGTATTGAATGGAGGCGTCGCCGGTATTATAAATGTGGTTAATATTTTTGAGACGTTGTTCGGTGATGGGAATTCCATACGAGTTGCCCTTTTCGCCGACCTGCTCCTTTTTCACATTCTTTCTTCCGGCGCCATTATCTTCGACGGCAAGGTAAAGCAGGTTTTTAAGGGTTCCTATCTTTAGAACGATACGGCCCTTGCGGGTAAACTGAACCGGCAACAGCCCATGCCAGATAGCGTTTTCGAGCAAGGGATTAAGAATGAGAGGCGGCACATAAATTTCGCGGGCGTCAACTTCATTGTTGAACTCAACTGTGTACTGAAATTTGTTTTCAAACCTTAATTCTTCAAGCTGCATGTAAATAGACAATATTTCCAACTCTTCCTTCAAGGTAATGAGTTGTACGGTCGAAAAATCGAGCATACGCCTGACCAGAAGTCCGAAACGGGAAAGATAGAATACGGCCTTTTCGGTTTTGTTGTCTAAAATGAGTAATTGAATTGCCGAGAGACAATTCGACATAAAATGAGGATTGATCTGCGCCTTGAGAGCGATAAGCTTATACTCTGAAATGGTTTTTTCGATGTTTGATTTTTCGGCTTCTTTGTTGCGATAGTACCTGATGATAAGCCACACAAGCAGTGAAATGAGAACAACCGTAACCAGCATTGCTCCGATCCTGAACGTGGTGGTTTGCCAAAGTGCAGGTTGCTTGTAAAACGGGATTACCATGCTCAGGTTCTCACCGCCATCTATTTTTTCACAAAAAATGGTGAGCTCGTACGAACCGGGCTCCAATCGGTTGAGTTTAATAATATGCCCCGTGGCCTGGCCCTGCTCATTAATAGCACCACTGAGGCTATAACGGAGGTTTGCATTGGCATGAGAAAAATCTATGAGATCGAAGTCAAATTCAACCGAAGTTGCATCGGGTTTTAACTCTTTAAAATTTTCCTTATTTACACTTTCTGAGTTTACACGAATTCCTGCCAGATTTAGAAAAAACTTTGAGTTATCGGGATTTACCTGTTCGTTATCCAGCACAATTAGTCCTGTTCGCGTTCCAAGGTAAATTTTGTCATCATACTCTACGCTTTTTTGTACTTCACCATTATAAAGCCTCTGCCAGCCAGTGTAAGTGCCGTCACCCAGTTCGGTTCGAGATATAAAAAGGCCCTTGTTGGTTGAAATAAGCGCCGAGCGGTTTGATGTAAAGGTGATGTGGTTTACAATATTGGATGGCAGGCCTCCGGCCTGATTGTAAACCTGCACATCAGAACCGTTGTAATGATATAAACCGCCACCCTGGCTGCAAAACCACAGGCTACCGGCTTCGTCCTTTATTATATCAGAAACCACAGTGCCTTTAATCATTTCGAAGGCCCCTGGCACATAAAGGACGGCCTGTGATTGCAGTTGCGCCCCCTGAAATGTTTGAGGCGATACCCGAAGTGCGTAAACCCCTTCGTCAGTTGCAAACCACAAATTACCGTTATAATACTCTGCCACATGAATTTTGTGATCGAGATCAATCGCTTTTACCACGCGACCGCCCACCTCAAGCGTAATGCCCCGGCGTGAGCAATAAATAAGGCTGTCTTTTCCGATACTCACAATACTGTAGCAGGGTTTTACGGAGCCCTGAAGTTTAACGATTCTATGTTGCGTCGGCACATATTTTTCGAGGCCATTTGCAAACGAAATAAGTAACTCTCCGTTACGGTATAGGAGGCCAAAGGGAGTGTTGTTGTCGGCATCGCGAATGCGTTCCTTGCGGTTGCCTGTTTCCAGATAAATTTCGCCCTTAATGTTTGTAATCAGCAGCGATTTTTCGATACGCTTCAGGTTGTTAATTGACAAGCCCAGGGGATCTGTTTCCTGAAAGCATTTACCCGACAGGTTATTGCAATAAAACAAACCCTGTCCTGGCGTACTGGCCCATAGCCCACCCTGGTGGTCAATGAGCACATCGTTTACAGTAACATTGTTGAGGTAATGCGCCACTACCG
>CALMNJ010000200.1 GCA_937868675.1 uncultured Bacteroidota bacterium
GAAGTCATTTGATTAATATCGGAAAATACATTTCGCTTTATGAGGATAAAGAAGCCAAACTAAGGATAGAGCAGATTTCAAGCCCTGAATTTGAGAACCGCTTTGAACAAAGCAAATCGGAAATACCGAATTATAATGTAACTAGCTCCAACATCTGGTGCCGGCTGCGCCTTGTAAACCGATCAGCCACATCACTTTGGTTTCTTGAAAGTTCTAACGCCAGCCTTGACAGGATAGAAGTTTTTACAAAAGACAGCAGCGGCATTTTCAGAGGTGCCGTTTCGGGATTCAGCACTCTGATAAAGGAACGGGAATTTCGAATCAGTCAGCCTGTTTTCAAAATGGTACTCCCTAAAGATTCAGTTGTAACCTGTTTTATTTGCCTCAACGATCAGGTACCGCTTCAGGTACACCTTACGCTTGGAACACAACGCGATTTTATCGAAAAAATTCAACGGCAGGATATACTGAATGGCGGTTTTTTTGGTGTGCTGCTTATGCTAATGATTTATAATCTTTTCATTTATTTTTCGGTACGCGACAAGGTTTATTTCTTTTATGTTTTATATGTGTTCTCAAATTTTATTTTTATTGGATTGGTTACGGGGTATGCGATTCACCTGCCCGAGTGGGCCAGTACATTTATCCGCAACCATCCACCAGTAGTGGCTTTTTTACTTGGAAGCACTTCCTGTTTGTTCGGAATATTTTTTCTGGATCTGAAACGGACTTATGTAAAGGGGTACCGGATTACCACATGGTTTCTTGTGGTATTCCTGTCGGTTCCTATAATTGATTTTTCGGGGTTTCATCGTACTGCCACCGTGACTGTTCAAATTCTGGGACTCACGTTCGCTTTTCTTTCCTTAACCATGGGCATCATTGTTTGGAAGCGGGGATACACACCGGCGAAACTTTTTTTGTTTGCATATGGGTTTTATTTGTCAGGACTAATTGTTTACATAAGTGCCGACCTTACTCTGCTGCCTTTTAATGTGTTTACGCACAACGCACTCGAAATTGGTACCGCCATTGAAGCCATTTTACTGAGTATGGCAGTTGCCGATAAAATAAACAGTTTTAAGCGAGAAAAAGAGTTGGCGCAGGAACAGGCTCTTACTGAGATAAGGAAGAACGCCCAGTTGATAGTACAGCAAAATGTGATACTTGAACAAAAAGTAAAGGAGCGCACTGCCGAGCTCAGGGAGCAGAAAGAAGTGGTGGAAGAAAAACAAAAAGAGATTCTTGATTCAATACGTTATGCAAAACGCATCCAAAACACACTTCTGGCACACAGGGATTTTGTAGATGAACATTTTCCTGAGAATTTTATTTTTTTTAAACCAAAAGATATTGTGAGCGGCGACTTTTATTGGGCTGCTCGCTGTGAAAACAAATTTTATTTTGCCGTGTGCGACAGCACAGGACATGGTGTTCCGGGAGCTTTTATGAGCCTTCTTAACATCCGCTTTTTAAATGAGGCCATTGCTGAGAAACGAATTGAGAAACCCGGTGAAGTGTTTAACTATGTCAGGGATCGTTTGGTAGAAAGTATTTCGCAGGATGAGCAGAAAGACGGAATGGATGGGATTTTGATTTGCTACGATTGTGAACGTGGTGAACTGGAATATGCGGCGGCGAACAATGCGCCTTTATTAATCAATGCTCAGGGCATTACTGAGCTTCCGGCAGATAAAATGCCTGTTGGCAAAGGAGAGAAAAATCAGTCCTTTACAAATTATAAAATTAGCCCGGTGGCTGGCGATATGCTAATTGTTTATACTGATGGATTTGCCGATCAGTTTGGAAGCCCACGCGGTAAAAAATTTAAATACCGGCAACTTAATGAGCTTTTGCAAAAAAAATCAGATCAGCACGCAAGCAAGCAACTTTTAGAACTTGAAATGGTTTTTGACTCATGGAAGGCTGAACTTGAACAGGTGGATGATGTGTGTGTGGTGGGAATCAGAGTACCCCCTGAAATAAGTAGGGCCTCAAGAATATCTTAAGGCCCCTTGATTTACAAAAACTAACAGGTCTCCTTAGTTTGAAACAAAATTGGTGTAGGTTAGATTTGTGGCGTTACGGATATTGCCAATAAAAACCGCATTCTGATTTTGCGTTACTGATTTAAAAACTCCCGCTTTGCCTGTCTTTATGGTGTTGTTTAGTTTTAACGTGTCGCGTGTTGTTGCAATATCATTCACCCATATCTGCCCGTTTTGTGGAAAGCCTGTTACACCGGAGTTGACGGTGTTTACCACAAATGTGTAGTTGCCGGAGGCATCAGTTGTTGTTTCATAGTATCCTGTAGTAAAACTTTTGGCATCGTTGTTAAAGTTCATAAACACTTTGG
>CALMNJ010000201.1 GCA_937868675.1 uncultured Bacteroidota bacterium
GTGCAGTTGCATTGGCAATCTATTTTCAAGGTGAATTTGCAGGAGTCGCAGGTGTTGCCACCTTTGCCATAATAATAAGTGAGTGTATAATTTCCAGGCTGAATACCACCGGGAACAGATAGCGTGCCGCTACCATTATTGGAGATAAAAGTAGTTGCCCAAAATGGAGTATTGCCATAGTTATCGGTGAGCGAGGTCCCCGTCACAGCACTGCCGGCGCAACTCAGCGAAGGAGTAAGATTATATTTTTTGTTGCATTTCATTTTTAGTGTCTTTCCACATGAAAGCGATGTGCCGGAACTGCCTCCCGATGTTAACGTGAGATGACAGGATGTGTCACAAGCTGGGGTGCACACAACCAGATCTGTCCCGCTGCAAATGGAAAGCGAATCTAATTGAGCATTAAGAATTCTGAATGCGCTTGCCCATGTATAAACGCCGAGATTTACAAAACTTAATGGCTTAAGCGTACCGGTAATCGGGAAACAAATAGGTGATCCCGGAATATGTGTCGTATAACCAGGGTCAGAAAAGACGCTAAGCTTTAACATATTTCCGCCTCTTTCCAGTTGGATGTAGTAAGGTGTTTGTAACGCCGGGATATTAATTTTTGTTGGACAGGTTACGAGATTTGTTCCTTGCTTATACCTCAGATTGAATTGCCAGAGATTAGATGGGTCTGTCGGACTAGGATTTGAGGTCGCCGTTGCAGGTCCATACTGTGCCGTGAGGTCAACGATAATGGCGTCATTAAGTGTGGGGGCATAACCACCACCAGCGTCAAGTGAAACGGGATCGAAAGGCCCGTTTTCGTACAGCGTTAGAATGTGATGGCCTGGCGCGTTTCCGCTGTTGACAAACAATTTAATTCTCCCAAAAATTGCCTGCGAGTTGACAGATAAATTTGGCACAAACTGGTATTGCCGGTTATACCCGGCGCCTGGCGTACTATTAAAATTAAATTTGCCTCCGCTAATTGAATTTGCATTTCCTGTTGCCGGTATTGGTGTCCAGGCTGGTGGATTATTAAAGTCATCAAACAATAACTGCTGGACGCAATGATTTTGGTTCTGTGCGTGTGCACTACACAAAGTGACTATCGCACAACAGGTAATAAAAATCTTTTTCATGTTGTAAGGTTTTTGATGTTTTAGATGGGTTATTCTTTGTTGGGCGCTACGACTTCACCGTTTAGCAAGATGGTTTGGGTTTCATTGACACCGGCGAACTTCACAGTGATCGCTTTGTGAAAAGTGCCGGTACCTGTGGCATTGTAAGTGGCTTTTACGATTCCCTTTTCGCCCGGTGGAATGGGCGTTTTGGTATAGTCAGCAATGGTACAACCGCAGGCTGGTGATGCCTGTTCGATCACCAATGGTTTTTGGCTGATATTAGTAATGGAAAAAATGGCAGAAACAGGCTCGCCTTGTTTTACTTTGCCAAGGTCTATTGTTGCTGAACTGAACTTGGCAACATCTGGAACTTTTGTTTGCGCGATGCTTGCTTGTGCGATGGCAAAAGCAATAACGATGCTTAGTAATTTTTTCATAAGTGATTTTTTGTTTTAATGAATGATTTGTTTTCACGCGTAGCAAGGCTCGGTTCATTGCTCAATTGTATTCCGGAAGTACAAGTGTGCGACGCAACGAAGCCAGTTTGAAGTGATGTTGCCGGGTTCATCATTATTCATTTTTTTGAACCGGATATTCATCCTCTGCAACACGAAACAAAACTGCAGCAGGGCATTGGGTTTTACCAGCGTCGATTAGCTGAAAAAAGAGTGATTATGGACGGGATAACTCTACCGTTATTTAACGGTATTATGATGTGGAGTGTCACACGGGTTATTATTGGTTGTGCTCTGAAACCCTTTCCGGAAAGGAGTTTAAAAAAAAAACAGAGGTTTCGGGTCAGAATGTTTATATTAGGATAGAGAAATATCTCCGCAGGCTTTTATAGTTTTAAACTCTTTTTAAAAACAAAAAATCAACAAAATG
>CALMNJ010000202.1 GCA_937868675.1 uncultured Bacteroidota bacterium
TTAAAAAAAACGGATTTTGTAATATAAAGGTGAAGGCGGAAACGGAACAGGGAAAAAAGCAGACAAAAGCGTTTAAAATAAGCGTTGATTCACTTACTATAAAAAGTGGTTACCAGCGGACTATTCTAATTAATATTAACCTCGTAAAATGACAGGTGCTTTTAAGACCCACAATGGTGTCATCTTTAAACCTTGTATTTTTGAGTTGAAGTTGTTGAAGAATATAATTGTTTTGGTCCGCTGGATAAGTCATTGTGTTAAGAGCATGCGAATGAAATTTGTAATTCAGGTTTTGTTTATCATCTTCACCGCATTTGATTCAAATGCTCAAATTTCGTATAAAGGAAGCATTGATAAATTACCTGTTGAACTGGTTGGTGATTTTTACCCGGATGGTGTTGTGAATGCGTTTTATGTTTATTCGAAATTTGATCAGTCAATCAGGCTCAGCGGATCGTTGAAAAGCGAACATCTGATTTTGACTGAGAAAAACGATTCGGGAAAAGGCACAGCAACACTTACTTTTGAAAACTTCAACTCTAAAAGTGATACGCTTAAGGGTGTGTGGAAGGAAATAAGTTCGGGCCGGGAGTTAAGAATTGTTCTCATAAAAACTTACACGCTGAACGAAGACCAGGGGCCGGCCGAAGTTTTGCAAATGGTGTCGCTAAAGGACAAATACTTCCGGTTGGTGATTCGTTCTGAGCCGGGAACTGCGTATCCAAGAGTAAAAGCGGTAAAAATTTTTGAAAAAAAAACAGATAAACTACTTCAGCAAATACCTGTTGACTGCGAAACCTGGGGCATAAATGGTATGAGTGTTGATGATTATAACTTTGATGGATTTCCGGATTTCTCTGTTTTTGAACAAAGTTACGCGGGGCCTAACACAAGCAGCTTATATTTTCTATACAATCCTAAAACCGGAATGTTTTTCAAAAGCACCTTTGAGGGTACTTCGCTCACATTTGATAAAAAATCCAAACGTATATTCGAACATAACCAGTGTTGTGCCGGTAATAGCCACATGAACGCGGTTTATAAAGTGGTGAATAATAAAATGGTACTTGTAAGCCGCACCTGCCAGGAATACAATGAAAGCAAGGGTGAATTGATGGAAGTTAAATGCGAGTGAAAACAAAACCTGATATGGGAATATTGAAGCGATTAACCTGTATTAACTCCATTTCTTAACCTACATTATGAGCAGACATTCGGCAGCGGATATACCTTTGACGTGAAGCCGGGACTCTATCCCGATTGTAAGGAAAACAATGAGCAATACCATTTTGCATAAAGCCAACACACGGGGAAAAGCCAATCACGGCTGGCTTAAAAGTTTCCATACGTTTAGTTTTGCCGGATATTACGACCCTCAGCGTGTTCACTTTGGCGCATTAAGGGTACTTAACGACGACTATGTGGAAGCGGGTATGGGTTTTGGCACTCATCCGCACGATAACATGGAGATTATCTCCATTCCTCTTGAGGGCGATCTGGAGCACCGTGACAGTATGGAAAATACGACCGTGATACGAAAGGGCGATGTACAGGTAATGAGTGCTGGTACTGGCATCACACATAGTGAATACAATAAAAACACCGATAGGCCCGTAAAGTTTTTGCAGA
>CALMNJ010000203.1 GCA_937868675.1 uncultured Bacteroidota bacterium
TTGTTCGGCTTGTTTATAATACACAGCGTTGTTGGTGGCATCCATAACCAATTCTTGCGAGCCACTGTATTCTTATGTAAGTATCCGGCGGTGATTTACATTCGGCAGATTGTATGTAACCGTCGCCCAGGTAAGCCCTCCATCCTGTGAGCGATAAATGGCGTTGTTTTTATGCACATAAACAATATTGGCGTTATTGGCCATGGCAACAATGCTTCCAATATTGGCATTGCCCCCTGGCATGGTAATGGCTGTGAATACTGGATTTTGTGAAAGTGCATTGGTACATATATAAAAACCGCCTGTATTTACAAGCACATACAGCCTGTTTGGATTGGCAATACAACTGTGCATTGCCGTTATAGTTTGGCTGAAGTTGCTGATTTGTGTCCAGGTGGGCGAAGCGCTGGCAATATCCATACTGCGATATACTTCGGTATATCCCATAAAGGCAAGATTGTTATTGGTGTGGTTAAATGCAAAATAGTTCCAGTTGGCTGTCGGCAAATTGTAGGCAGCATTCGCACCGGTATGATTAAGCTGCCGGTTTGTGCCGTCTATATAAATATTGCCATTGTAATCAAACTGCCGCTTTGCGTAATCATCCCCACCGCTGATGGTGAACCAACCGTTGGCATTACCGTAAAGCCTGGCATTATCCTGGGTACCAATACTTACAAAATCACTTTGCACAGGGCTGCTTACACCGGTTTCGTTACCAATCTCAAAGGCGTAAATACCATTGCTTTTTGGTGTCCAGCTGTTACCGCCATCGCTGCTAAGCCAAACACCGCCATCGTTGCAGCTGTAAAGTTTTGTGGCATCATAGGGCGATTGTCCAACCTGATGCATATCGGTGTGAACCGTGCTGGCCCAGAACGTGAGCATGCTCCAGGTAGCACCACTATCGGCCGAGAACCATGTGTTATGCGCCTGTAGCCATACTTTGGCGGGATTGATGGCATCTACGGCAATACTATTATTGTAATTGCCCTGCCCGCCTGCGGTAACCGTGTTGGAATAAAAAGTGAGGTACGGTGAGCCGCCAGGTTTTTTAAGAATGAAATTCAATCCAAGGTCATTCGATTTATGCACCATGCCACCATCGCTGATTAATTCAAAGTACACCACATTCGTATTTGAAGGTGTAACGCCAATGCGTGCGCCGGCTTGTGTTTGCGCGGTTGGGGTGGCAATGCCGCTGGTGATCTGCGTCCAGGTTGAACCAAAATCGGTAGAGCGAAGAAATTTTGAACTCACTTCGTTGGTGCAGGCAAAAATAGTTTGTGAGTTTACCGCTGCGCTTGACTTCATGTCGCAAAAAGCAAGTGTGGTGGCCGTTGTGGCTGCCCAGCTTACGCCACCATTGCTTGATTTGTAAATGCCCTTATTTGTTGCAGCGAGATACTCGAGTGAATTGGCTGGGTTTTGTATAATTTCAATCACAAGACAATTTACCAGCGATGTCGCAGCAAAACTCTGACCTCCGTTACTGGAATAATAAATGCCCTGCCCGTTGGAGTAATAGTTTGGATCGCCGGTACCCAGCCAAATATTCTGGTCGTTGGTGTAATCAACGCAAACCGCCGCGCAGTTCATGTTCAGTGTTTCGGTTCCCGGCGCCACTGTCCAGCTCGCAGCTGCATTATTGGTGAGAAAAAGTCCGCCCTGAGAGGTAATGGCATAAAATTTAGACGGGTTGGAGGCATGAAATTTCATTTGTGAAATGCGGGTCATGCCGTTAATTTGTCCAACCAGGTTGGTCGGGAAATTTGTTCCGGAAGGAACAGGTGTCCAGTTGGCAAGCTGCGCTAGCAGACCTGTTGAGGCAATACAAGCAAAAATAAAACTAAAACACCTGTTGTAATTTTTCGTCATACCTTTCCTTTATTTACCGTTCCTTTTTTCAATCTCTCTGAGTTCCTGAGCCTGTCTGTCAATTATTTGCTGCCTTTCGGCCGGCTGAATAATCGTCCCATCTTGTCTCAGCCAGGGTTTCACATCTTGCATCCAACCCTTAAAGGCCCGCACTTCGGCTGCATACCGGTTCGATTCCTCCAGTTTTTTTGCAGAGGCGTGTTTTCGTTCCCGTTCGCGCTCCTTTTCGCTTTCTCCTTCTTTTACAAGGCCAACTTCCTTTTCAAAGGTTTCCTGAGCCATTCCCTCCATGGGTTCCTGTGGCAGTACACGCGATTTCCAGAAATCACGAAACGCTTTGATAGTGGTGTAATAGTTTGCCTCGGGATCGTTCATCATCGCAATCCATACCGGTTCCTTTTTGAATTTTTTAGGATTGTATTTTTCCGTAACGGTTTGGGCGGTTAGCAGGCTGCTGACACATAATAGCGTAATGGCAACCAGGGCCTTTGATGATAAATTCATAATCTATAAACAAAACGGCCGGTACAGAGTTCAGCTTAAGCCCACCGACACCTAAGGCTATTTACTTTTTTCTATTTCAAATCCAAAATCCATCATCATTGGCAAAGGATCAACACGCATGGCTTGTTCGAACTCGAATTTATATTTTCCAGCGAGCGGAAATCTTACATTTTTTTTGATGGGAACCTTGTAGTCAAAAATATCTCCGGCACCGCTGCCAAACCATTCTCCTTTATCGCTGGCCAGCACCACCTCCATCGTATCACGGGTTATTTTGCCATCAGGATATGTTGTGGTTACAAACAAAAACAGATTATTGAAAGGATACGACTCAGCATGACGCACCATAAGCGAAATATTATTGAAGTTCTGGGTATCGGCAATGTCTAGGTCAAAAACTGCCTTATCCTTTGCATGCCATTCACTTTCACCAAACGTGTGATATTTGCTGTAAACAATTTTTCCGCTGCAGGCAGCAAGACAAATCATTGCCAACGAAATAAACAATATGATTTTAATTTTTGTCATTGCTATTGCCGTTGTTTCTGGGCTGGCCCTGACCCTTATTTCCCTGCCGTTTGTTGCGGTTGTTGTTTTGCTGAGGATTACCCGTCAGTTTCGGTTTTTGCTGAGCATTGGTCTGGGACTGATTTGGGTTTTTCTGTTCGGGTCTGTTTTTTTGTTGCGGTGGTTTATTCCCCTGAGGCTTTTGTTGTGGACGCTTCCCGTCGCGATTGCGGTTTTTGTTGCGGCCACCCCCACCCTTTTTGTCAAAACGGGTCAGACTATCTTGTCCCACCGGGTTTTCAAACAATGGCTCTACAACGTGTGCTTTTTCAGGCTTTAAGGCCACGGCAATGAGCTCTTCCGGCATTTCGCCTTTTGCATTGTCGGACAGAATACTGTGAACCGAATCCACATTCAGAGGGATAAGCACCCCAGGCTCGTTGCGGTAACTAAACCACATCATCCGCCTGAAGATGTCAATTTTTTGTAAAAAAGCGTCTCCCTTTTTGGTCAGCAATTTTTTTCCTTCCATGTCGGGAAAATCACGCAGGGCTTCCATGTAGCTGTCTAATTCATAGTTGAGACAGCATTTTAGTTTACCGCACTGACCGGCCAGCTTTAGCGGATTGAGCGAAAGCTGCTGGTAGCGTGCAGCGCTGGTATTTACAGTTCTGAAATCGGTAAGCCAGCTGCTACAGCAAAGTTCGCGCCCACACGAGCCAATGCCTCCAAGCCTCGACGCCTCTTGTCGCGCTCCTATCTGCCTCATTTCAATGCGTACCCTGAATTCTTCGGCAAGCACTTTTATCAGTTCACGGAAATCAACGCGCGCCTCGGCGGTATAATAAAAAATTGCTTTCGATTTGTCGCCCTGGTATTCCACGTCGCTCAGCTTCATATTCAGGCCAAGGTTAAGCGCAATGGTGCGGGCCCTGTACATGGTACTCACCTCCAGCGACTGAGCTTCACGCCATTTGTCTATGTCGTTTTGCTTGGCTTTACGGTACACCTTTTTTATTTCTTCGCTGTCAAAATTGGCGCCACGTTTTTTCATTTGCAGGCGCACCAGCTCTCCGGTTAGGGTAATGGTACCTATATCGTGTCCGGAATTGGCCTCCACCGCCACGGTGTCGCCAATATTCAGCGCCAGATTATTTACATTCCTGAAAAATTCTTTGCGAGAGTTCTTAAACCTGACTTCTACCATATCGAATGGCTTTTGTCCGGCAGGCATGCTCATGTTGCCTAGCCAGTCAAACACCGTAAGCTTGTTGCATGCGCCCGTTGTGCCACAGGCGCCGTTATTATTGCACCCGCCTGGCAAACTGCCTGTTCCGCATCCGCTTCCACATCCCATAGTACTAAAATGTATAAGGTTTAAAGATACGTACTTTGGATTTGTCAGACAAACGTATAAAAGGCTTAATACAACACTCCACCATTAAACCGCTCCCGGAAACCACCCGCATTTTGCATGGCTCCAAACACACATTAATTCACGGTTCCAGAGATATTTTTGTTAAATTAGTAGCTTTACTAAATCACTCACATAAGCATGAGTCATAAACAATGCACCATCAAAAAGCCCGTTTCGGTTTCAGGCGTCGGGCTTCACACAGGGCGCCCTGTAACCCTTACGTTTAATCCCGCCCCTGAAAACCACTGGTTTAAATTTCAGCGCACCGATATGGAAGGACACCCTATTGTGGAAGCGGATGTGGATAATGTGGTTGACACCTCGCGCGGCACCACACTCGAAAAGAATGGCGCACGTGTGCACACTACCGAACATGTGCTGGCGGCACTGATGGGCCTGGGCATAGATAATTGTCTGATTCAGATAACAGGGCCTGAAATGCCCATAATGGACGGAAGTTCGGCACAATTTATTGAAATACTTGAGCAGGCCGGCATTCAGGAACAACAGGCCGACCGTGAGTATTTTGAACTCACACAGAATTTAACATACGAGGATCCGGTAAAAAAAGTGGAAATGCTGGCTGTGCCGCAGGACGATTACCGCGTAACCGTAATGGTTGACTACGGCAGTGAAGTGCTTGGAACACAGCATGCCTCAATGTACAACCTGCGTGAATTCAAAAGCCAGATAGCCCCCTGCCGCACATTTGTGTTTTTGCGCGAACTGGAAGCCCTGCTTCAGCACAACCTGATTAAAGGTGGTGATCTTGATAATGCCATTGTTCTGGTTGATAGTGAACTGCCGGAAGAAAAACTCAACCATTTACGTAAGGTATTCAACAAGCCTAATGTGGAAGTGAAAGGCCGCGGGGTACTCAACAATACCAAACTTCATTTTTACAACGAGCCCGCGCGCCACAAGTTGCTTGATATTGTTGGCGATCTGGCGCTGGTAGGAAAACCATTGAAGATTCATGTACTGGCAGCCAGGCCCGGCCACGCCGGCAATGTGGCTTTTGCCAAAAAAATAAAAGACCTGATAAAGGAAGAGCAGATGCGCAAAAAGAGGAATATTTACGAGCCATACAACCTCAACAAAACGCCGCTCTACGATGTTAATCAGATCCAGAAAATATTGCCGCACCGCCAGCCCTTCCTGTTTGTTGACAAAATCATGGAGATTAGCGAAGAGGGTATTATAGGCGTAAAGAATGTGAGTATGAACGAGGATTTTTTCAGAGGCCACTTTCCGGATGCCCCGGTGTTTCCGGGGGTTTTACAGATAGAAGCCATGGCGCAGGTAGGCGGTATTTTTGCCCTCAGCAAAGTGCCTGATCCGGAAAATTATCTGACCTTTTTCATGAGCATTGATAAGGTAAAATTCAAAAATCAGGTAATACCTGGCGACACCATTGTGTTTAAACTTTCTCTGGTAACACCCATCCGGCGAGGCATCGTACACATGCGTGGCGAAGCATTTGTGCGCGAAAAACAGGTGATGGAAGCCGAAATGATGGCTTTATTATCAAAGGTAAAAGGAAAAGACGTAAAACAAACCGCCGAAGCCGTTTAACATGATCTCACCCTTAGCAAACATTAGCCCCAAAGCCCGCATTGGCAGCAATGTTACAATCGAAGCGTTTGCAACAATATACGAAGATGTTGAAATCGGAGATAACTGCCACATTCATCCAAATGCAGTTATATATCCCGACACGGTGATTGGAAGCGGGTGCCGCATTTTTCCGGGAGCGGTGATTGGTGTGGTAAATCAGGACCTTAAGTACAAAGGTGAAAAATCGAAAACAATTATTGGCAACAACACCACCATTCGCGAATACGCTACCATACACAAAGGCACCGCTGACCGCATGCTTACCAAGGTAGGCGACAATTGCCTTATTATGTGCTACACACACCTGGGGCACGATTGCTGGCTTGGCAACAACGTAATTATTGCCAACAACGGCTCACTGGCGGGTCATATTACTGTAGAAGATTTTGTGGTAATTGAAGGCGTGGTGGCCGCCCAGCAGTTTGTCACTATTGGTGCCCACTCGTTTGTGGCCGGTGCATCGCTGGTGCGCAAAAGCATACCGCCTTATATCCGCGTGGCCCGCGAACCCCTGCAGTTTATTGGTGTAAATACCATTGGTTTGTCGCGCAGGGGCTTCGATAAGGAGGCAATCAAACAAATAGAAGACATTTACCGCATTATTTTTGTGCGCGGCCACAACATCAGCAACGCCCTCGAAATAGTTGAAAGTGAAATGCCCGACACAAATTTCCGCCGCGAAATCGTGGAGTTTATCCGCAACCAGCCCGATGGCATTGTGCGCGGCATCTGATACAGCGTGACATCCATTACCATAAATAATCTCGGCAAAAAATTCGGTAGGGAGTGGATCTTCAGGCAACTTACTGAGGAAATAAAACCAGATGATAAATTAGTGATACTTGGCGGCAATGGTTCCGGCAAGTCCACCCTCCTCCAAATAATCAGTGGTTTTGTTACTCCCAACGAAGGGGAAGTGATTTTTAAATCCGGCGAAATAAAAATAACACAGGAAGAAATAAAAAACCATGTTTCTCTGGCCTCGCCTTATTTACAACTCATTGATGATTTTACACTGTCCGAAATGCTGGAACATGCAGCCATATTCAAGCCCTTTTTAAATTCGATGGCTGTTGCCGAAATTATTTCTGTTTTAGAGCTCGATCGCGCCTCAGAAAAATTTCTCAGGCAATTCTCCAGTGGCATGAAACAGCGCGTAAAACTTGGTATGGCCATACTTGCAGAGGCGCCGGTACTGTTACTTGACGAACCTGCGTCAAACCTGGACAGGGCTGCGATTGACTGGTATAAAAAAATGATTCAAACCTATGCAACAAACAAAACCATACTTGTTTGTTCGAACGCCATTACGGACGAGTACTTTTTTTGTGCCCGCGAACTAAACGTGATGAATTATAAACAGTCTTCAAAGTCCTGAAACAACGAGTAGGTATTTCGGCCCACCGGCCCTGAATTATTTTACCACAATTTTTTGAGACACCACCGATGCCATGCTGAACCAGCCAACAGCTTTTGTTTTTGCATCTTTCGGTGAAACAAAATTGGTTTTGGTATTTTCGGGGGTAGTGGCAAAAAGACCTGCATTGTTTATTTGATTGAAGGCCTGTACGAAAAAGAAATAGGTTTCCTTAGTGATGGAGTGAATTTCAACTTTGCAGGTATTGTAAGCCCGGTAAGATTTAAACCCAAGCAGGATTGCCGGTTCCGAAAACTCGAGTGTGTCGCGGCTGGCGCTGGTTACAGGGCCACCAGTACCATCTACGCAGGTATTAATGTCTGACGGCGCATTAAACAGTGTGTCGTTTCGGTACGTTTTTATCCAGTAATAATCCGTGTTGGGGTCCACAATATCATAAGCAGTTAGCACGCAGGAATAAGAGGTTGTGGTGTCGCTGGCGGGCGGGCCGAATCCTCCAGGTTGATTTTTCTGCGAGATGATTGTATCCATAATGGCAGGTCTTTTTTGTGTCATTACAGAGGAATAAACAGCGCCACCAATCGTAACATCTAGTTGATACTGATGATTTACCCTTGAAATTGTATCATTTACATTAACCGGATACACATAATATCCATTGGAAGTATAGCTGAAATTATACGACTTGCCGGTAGTCAGGTCTCTTAGCACAACGCTGGCGTTAGTGATGGGATCGGGCTCGGAAGCGCTGAAATAATTACTGTTGCTTACCACCCGAACTTTCTGATCGGCACGCATATTATTAATAAACGCATCAATTACATAAAGCTTCGATCCATCGTCGAGCTTTACCTGCACCACATCCGTGCAGGACACTGTGGTTGCTATAATGGCGAGTGAGGCAAGGTATTTAAAATATTTTTTCATGGGTCTCAAAAGTTAAAGTTGTAAGTAACTGCAGGAATAAAGGAGCCAACAATCGAAAGCCGCACTGCCTGCGATTGCAGCGCATTATTCGGATCCTGTTGAAAGTAAATGCTGTATGCATTGCGCCTGTTATAAACATTATACACACTAAACACAAGACTTTGTTTATAGCGGCGGTCATCATTCTTTTTAAAATTATAGGTAGCGCCAAGATCCATCCTGTGATAAGGCGTTACCCTGAAATTATTTCGCGTGCCAGTGGTATTATATGGTATGGCAAGGCCCTGGATGTATATTTTGGCATCCGGAAAGGTGGACGGAACACCGGTAAGGAAAACAAAATTCATAGAGATGTTCCAACGCTTTGTAACATCATAATTTACACTTGAATTAAGAATGTGCGTACGGTCGTATCGGCTCAGAAACCAGCTTTCGTTGCTGATACCGCGCATACGGCGTTCAGTTTTACTGAGGGTATAGCTAATCCAGCCCTGTAACTTACCTTTCGATTTTTTGACATAAAACTCAGCTCCATAGGCACGCCCTAAACCCTGCAGTAATTGTGCTTCCACTTTGTCGTTGATAAAGAGGTCGGCATTGTCAACGTAGTCGAGCTGGTTTTGAAGGTACTTGTAATACACCTCCACCGAAGTTTCGTACATGTTGTCTTTAAAATTCCTGAAGTAACCCACACTCCCCTGATCGGCAAGAAGAGGCTTAAGATTATTAGATGCAAGTGTATAAACGTCAAGCGGGGTGCTTGCAGCGGTATTGCTTATCAGTTGTATGTATTGGGCCATCCGGTTGTAACTTGCCTTTACCGACGAACGCTTATTGATAAGATAGTTGAATGCAAAACGAGGTTCCGGATTCAGGTATCCTTTAATAAGTTTTCCACTTCTATAAGTTTTACTGTAATCAAATGGTTTTGGCGTGTTAGGGATGGTATCCCTGAAATAATATGCCGTTCCCTTGCCCACATATGTGTAGTAGCTCATGCGTAAACCGTACTCCAGCGTAAGGTTGCTGTTTACCTTGTGTTCGTTTCCGATGTAAGCCGAGTATTCCACTCCATAGCGTTTGTCGCTTTTTATTTTAACGGTTCCTCCATCACTAAATGTGCCTGTGGCATCGTACGGCTGAAAATCAAACAGTAAACCCTGTGCGCCAAAACGCATCGTATGGCGGCTGTTGAGGTAATAGCTGAAATCAGATTTAAGGCTGTAATTGATAACGTTGCTTTTCCAGTTGAAGCCCCGGCCGGCCGGCGATGTAAAATCGAGCAGGTAATCGTAATTACTATAAAAGCCCGTCAGATTCATGAACAGTTTTTTATTAAAAATATGGTTCCAGCGCGCCGTGGTGGTTGCGTTGCCCCAGTTGAATTTAAAAATGCTGAAGCCAAACACATCGCGGCCCAGATAGCCACTGGCAAACACTGTGTTTTTTTCGTTTATGCGGTAGTTAAACTTGGCGGTAAGATCATAGAAATAAAAATCAGCCTCTTTAAGCGCGTTGCCGCTCTTTAAAAACGGCTTCACCAGTGCGTCAATATAGCTTCTCCTTCCCGCCACAATAAAACTGGCTTTGTCTTTTATCACCGGCGCTTCAATACTGAGGCGACTGAAAATACTGCCAAGCCCACCGGTAACAGCCAGTTTCTTGCTGTTACCTTCCTTCATCCTTACATCAAGTATCGAAGAAACCCGTCCGCCATATTGCGCCGGAATACCACCTTTTATCAATTTCACATCTTTTACCGCATCAGGGTTAAACACCGAAAAGAAACCGAAAAGGTGTGAGGAGTTGTACACCGGTGCTTCATCCAACAGAATCAGGTTCTGATCAATATTACCGCCGCGCACATTAAATCCGCTTGCGCCCTCGCCTACTGTAGTTACACCAGGTAAAAGCTGGATAGCCCTTATCACGTCAGCCTCGCCGAGCAATGCGGGTATTTTATTTATCTGCTTAATGTCGAGCTTGGCAACGCTCATCTCCACACTTTTCACGTTCTTGTCGGCAGCCTCGGAAGTGATCTCAACTTCCTCAAGGTCTTTGCCCTCCTCACTCATTTCAAAGTTTTTGGTAATACTGCGGTCGAGGTTTACAGCAAAGGTGTAGGTTTTGTATCCAATAAGCGACACTGCAATTACATGTTCGCCTTTTGGCAGCGTGAGCGCATAAAATCCATATTCATTGGCCCCGGCACCGATATTGGAGCCTTGTTTGGATACGGTAGCACCAATCAGCGATTCGCCGTTTTTGCTGTCTTTTACATAACCGCTCAGTACAAACTTCTCCTGTGCGTTAAGCCCTAGTTCAAGGGCAAGAAATACTACTAGCAAAAACTGTTTCATAAATTCTAATTTCGGTCTTAAAAATCGCGCACAAAACTAAGGAAACTATTTCGGCAAAAAAAGTTTCCGTGGCGGTTTTATACCATTCATGTAATTTATTTTAACTTTCCTTAGCATTGTTTTTAGCCGTAATGCCGGCATCGTAAACACTGACAACCAAGATTGCGTTTACCCCTAATGGAACATTAAAAACAATCCACCTGTAAGGCCAATTAAGGAAAAGCCAGTTAAAACAAGCCTTTACGAATTTTTAGTAAGTTTGCTTTTTGTATTAATGAAACCTTCTATTCCAAAAGGAACACGCGATTTTGGGCCCGCCCAGATGCAAAAGCGCCAGTATGTTCTCGACATTGTGCGCCGGAATTTTGAGTTGTTTGGTTACGAGCCCATTGAAACACCCGCCATGGAAAACATTACCACCCTAACCGGCAAATATGGCGAGGAGGGCGACCAGCTTATTTTCAAAATCCTTAATAGCCGCATCCATGAAAGCAAGAATAAAGATGTTCTGAAAAAAGAATTTGACCTTTCGCTTGAATCAAGCCGCAATTCAGAAGAACTTACCGAAAAGGCCCTGCGCTACGACCTCACCGTTCCCTTTGCCCGCTTTGTGGTCATGAACCGCAACGAACTGGTATTTCCTTTTAAGCGCTATCAGATACAACCCGTGTGGCGTGCCGATAAGCCGCAGAAAGGCCGCTACCGTGAGTTTTACCAGTGCGATGCCGATGTGATTGGAAGCAATTCTCTGGTGAATGAACTTGAGCTGATTAGTGTAATAGATAAAGTGTTCGGAGAATTGAACCTGCGTACGGTAATAAAATTCAATAATCGTAAAATACTTACTGCACTTGCCGAAGTAATTAATGAGCCAACCAAAATTATTGACATTACCGTTGCCATTGATAAATTGGACAAGATTGGCAAAGATGGCGTAAATAAAGAGCTAAACGAAAAAGGCATTTCCCTATCTGCACTCGAACAATTGCAACCCATTCTTGATTTTAAAGGAAATAACTCCGAAAAAACAGAGATGCTTCGCAAAATTGTAGGAAACAACGAGGCCGGTAAAACGGGAATTGAAGAAATTGAGTACCTGTTGTCGCAATCCTCTACGCAATTCTCCAAAATTGAACTCGACATCACCCTGGCCCGCGGCCTCAATTACTACACCGGAACCATTTTTGAAGTGAAAGCCGCTGCAGGCAATTTTACTCCGAGTATCCTAGGCGGTGGCCGCTACGACGACCTCACCGGTATTTTTGACCTCCCGAACATGAGCGGGGTGGGTATCTCTTTTGGTATAGACCGCATTTATGATGTGATGGAAGAACTTAATTTATTTCCGGAATCCATCAGCAAAACATCGCTCACCAAAGTGTTGTTTACGCACTTCGACGAGGAAACACAAAAACACTGCCTTACCCTGGCATCACAACTCCGCGACGGGAATATTGCCTGCGAGGTGTATCCCGACGTTACAAAAAAACTAGGCAAACAATTTGATTTTGCCAACAAAAAAAACATTCCCTTTGTGTGCACAGTGGGCAGCAACGAGATGAACAGCGGCGAGTACGCACTTAAAAACATGGCTACCGGCGATCAGTTCAAACTCAACATCAAAGACCTAATTATGTTTGTAAAATAAACAGGATGCAATTTAGTATTGACCATTCAAAAAAACTTACTCTGGCACAACTCAATACCTTTGTGGCCAGCCAAAAGGTTACTGTTACACTCTCGGAAAATACCCGCCTCCAAATACTTAAAGGCCGCGAATACCTCGACCACAAATTAAAAACACACGGCGCACCCATTTACGGCATCAACACCGGCTTTGGCTCTCTTTGCAACGTGATTATTCCCGACGATAAAATTGAAGAGCTTCAGGAAAACCTGGTAAAAAGCCACGCCTGTGGCATGGGCGATGAAGTGCCGCAAGCCATCGTGAAGCTGATGCTGCTGCTCAAAATACAATCGCTCGCCTACGGCAAAAGCGGTGTGCAGTTGCAAACTGTAGAACGCCTCTGCGATTTTTTGAATCATGGTATCTATCCTGTTGTGTTTAAGCAGGGGTCGTTGGGTGCCAGTGGCGATCTGGCTCCCCTGGCACATCTGTGCCTGCCTCTCATTGGGCTGGGCGAAGTAAATTACAAAGGCCGGCGTTGCAGTAGCTCCGACGCACTGAACAACTCCGGACTGAAATCAATTACCCTTAAATCAAAAGAAGGACTTGCGCTGCTTAACGGCACCCAGTTTATGAGCGCTTACGGTGTATATTGCCTTTTGCAGTCGCAAAAACTAAGCGCAGCAGCCGACACCATCACTGCCCTTTCGATGGATGCCTTTGATGCCCGCATAGATCCATTTAAAGACCATTTGCACACCATACGCGCGCACGCCGGACAGTTACAAACCGCCAGAGCAGTGCGCAGCCTGCTTGAAGGCAGCCAGATTGCCGGCAAAGAAAAAACACAGGTCCAGGATCCCTACTCCTTTCGCTGCGTGCCTCAGGTGCATGGCGCTACAAAGGACACCATTGCTTATGTGGCTTCGGTTTTTGAAACCGAAATAAATTCGGTGACCGACAACCCAACCATTTTTCCGGAAGAAGACGAAATTTTGAGTGGCGGCAATTTTCACGGACAACCCCTGGCTTTTGCGCTCGACTTTTTGTGTATTGCCATGTCGGAGCTGGCCAATATTTCGGAGCGCCGCACCTACCTGCTCATATCTGGCCAGCGTAGTTTACCTCCTTTTCTTGCAAAAGATGCCGGGCTCAACTCCGGTTTCATGATACCACAGTACACGGCAGCCAGCATGGTGAGTCAAAACAAACAACTTTGTACCCCTTCCAGTATTGACAGCATTGTAAGCAGCAACGGACAGGAAGACCATGTGAGCATGGGTGCCAATGCCGCTACCAAATGCCTCCAGGTGATTGATAACGTTGAAAAAGTGCTGGCCATTGAATTGCTGAATGCCGCACAGGCCTTGGAATTCAGAAGACCTTTAAAATCATCCGAAAAAATTGAAAACCTGGTTTCTGCATTGCGTAAAACCGTTCCGTTTATGGAAAAAGATCAGGTAGTACACATTCTTATGAGGGACACACAAACGTTTTTGCATACATACAATCTGGAACCGGCGTAATGTACAACGAAAACCCTGCAACCGAGGTGTTACAAAAAACAAACCGCCGCAAGGATACAATAAGCGTTTTCGCGCCAGGGATGCGCAGGGCATGGCTCTTTTTGCCCAGTGCCGGGATACGTGTGGCAGCGGGCAAAAAAGCCGTAACGGTAGTGGAGCCCGCAGCAGCCCGCCCGGGCGCCCACAAAAAAACCAACTACCTGGTTCTCACTTTATTCGTACTGGCCTATTACACCGCAAAGCCTCAGGCCTGCGAGTGTGGGTTTACACAGCTTGGAATACCCGAGTGCAACAAATACGAAATTATTTTCAAGGGCAAGGTACGCTCTGTGAGTCAATGCCAGGGTAAACCCGGCGAGGCGATGTTTGAAGTGGAAGAGCTTTATAAGGGCAATGCTACCAAACACTTTAAAGTATTGTTTGATTGTGAGGGTAACTGCGCTGTGGGCTTTAAAACT
>CALMNJ010000204.1 GCA_937868675.1 uncultured Bacteroidota bacterium
CAGCAAGATCACCTTCAAACCCCTGCCCCAAGACGATCCCAAACAACGCCGCCCGGACATTACAAAAGCAAAAGAGATTCTGGGTTGGGAGCCAAAAGTAAGCAGGGCTGATGGACTGAAAATTACGTATGAATACTTCAAATCGCTGAGTAAAGAGGATTTGAATAAAGTAGAACACAGGCAGTTTAAGTAATTAAGCCTCCAGGTGCAGTTTAAGCACCTCAAGCTTTTCCTGCCATAACAACTTCATCTTTTCACTTTCGGGTTTGGTTTTTATCTTCATGTGTTGTACCACCACCTGCGACTTGTTCTTCCCCTTTTCGTAAAAATCCACACTCAGGCTTGTTTGTCCGTCGGTCCACGTCATGCGGGCCGATTTGTTTTCGGTGGCTTTCCGGATGGTTATATTTTCCTTACCCAGCCATTTGTTCCTTGTTCGTTCTTCAATAAAACTTTTGTAAAGCAATGGAAGCTCAGTGTTTACGGTTTTGCTTACGCTTACCTCAAAGCCGTCCTTTTTTTCGCCACGCTCTTTCAGGCCTCTGCTCCAGCTATAGCTGGTGGCCAGCAGGTTTTGATTCCACTCACCCAGTGGTTTGAGGCCACTGATAGAATTTACAAGCCTGTAAATCTCTTCCTGATCAAGTTTTTGTGCGCCCTTCCTGTCAAGCTGCCCGTACCAATCCTCCAGAGATTTACCTGTTTTTTCTACCACGAGTTTGTCGGTAATAATGGACCTCGGCGAAGTGGAATTTGCCATCAGCTATTTTCCGCTTTCGTAGCGTTCAATAATACTCTTTACAAGGCGATGCCTTATTACATCGGTATTGTCCAGTTCTATCATGCTGATGCCGTTCACGTTTTTAAGCACCCGCATGGCCTGTAGTAATCCGCTTGGCTGCTTGCTTGGCAGGTCAATCTGGGTGGCGTCCCCTGTCACAATAAACTTGGCATTGGCTCCCATGCGTGTAAGAAACATTTTCATCTGACTTTCAGTGGTATTCTGCGCCTCGTCAAGAATCACAAAGGCATTATCCAGCGTGCGCCCGCGCATAAAGGCCAGCGGAGCAATCTGTACAATCCGGTTTTCAAGATACTGATTCAGTTTATCCGGCGGTATCATGTCAAGCAGCGCATCATAAAGCGGCTGCATATAGGGGTCAAGTTTTTCGCGCATGTCGCCCGGCAAAAAACCAAGATTTTCTCCGGCTTCAACCGCCGGCCTGGTTAACACAATGCGCTTTACCTCTTTGTTTTTCAGTGCCCGCACAGCCAGTGCTACGGCTGTATAGGTTTTACCAGTGCCTGCCGGACCAATTGCAAAAAGCATATCGTGTTTTTCTATGGCTGCCACCATACGCTGCTGGTTGGGCGATTTTGCCTTTATTATAAGACCATTGTTGCCAAACAGAATGAGGTCGTTGTTGAGCGATTCTTCTTTTGCGTTCAGCATGTTTTCGCCGGTTTGTCCGAGCAGTCTTTCAATCACCGTATCGGTAAGTAGTCCGGTTTTGTGATAGTGGTCTATCAGCAGTTCAAGTTTTTTTTCGAAGTTTGATATTTCGGAGCTTTCTCCAAGTACCTTGAGCGAGTAGCCACGCGCCACCAGCTTTAGCTTGGGAAAGTGTTTTTTAATCACATTCAGCTTCACATCGTTTACCCCATAAATCTCAACCGGTTCAATCGTGTCGAGGGTAATCAGTTTTTCGTTCATATATTACGGCGGGGTTTTGGTGTTTATAACCCTGTTAATCTCTATACAAGTTTGGAAAAATTAAGCGTACAAATAATAATTATTTTTGAACAATGAGCATTGTAACGCTTACCACCGACCTGGGTTACCGCGATCCGTACCTGGCCATTGTGAAAGCGAAACTGGCTGTTGCAAATCCATCTCCACACGTCATTGATTTAAGTTGTGAGGTTCGAGACAACAACATCTCGAACGCCGCCTTCATCTTAAAAAATGCCCTTCCGCATTTTCCCGCAGGCACTGTGCATCTGGTAGCTGTAAAATTTATTGTAGATAAAAGCACCAATAACAAAAACCAGGGTATTGATAATTCAAGATTTCTGCTCTCAAAAATGAACGGGCAGTTTGTCATCTGTCCCGACAACGGTCTTTTTACTTTGATTGATGCGGCCTTTAACGAAAAAGTGTACCAGCTCTATTACGAAGGCCATAACAAACAACATTTTTTTTTGAAGGATGTTTTTGTAGATGCCGCCCTGCACCTGCTGGCCGGAAAAAACATACCCGAAATCGCCTCCCTCACCGAAGATTATTACAAAGCCTTTCAGTTTGAGAGTTTCGTAAATGGCGGGTTGCTGCGGGGCAAAGGTATTTATGTTGACGACTTCGGAAACATCATCACCAACATCACACAGGATAAATTTTACGAAGTGGTAGGACGGCGCAGTTTTACGATTACACTCCCGGGTGCCCGTCTCAATAAAATTCACAACACGTATGACGAGGTAAAATACGGCTCGCCACTGGTGTTGTTCAACAGCTTTGGTTATCTGGAAGTGGCTGTAAACGGCAAAAGCGCGTTTAATATGTTGTGTCCGCGCGACATCGGGGCTACCTTCGATTTTAATCTTTTAATAGAACTTCATGATTAAGCGTATTGTGAAAATGAGTTTCAGGCCGGATGCTGTTGAAACCTTCAAAATTATTTTTGAAACCAACTGGCAGCGAATCAAAGGTTTTGAGGGATGCAGCCACGTTGAATTGTTGCAGGATGAAAACCAGCCCACCATTTTTTTTACGTATAGTTTATGGCAAAGTGAAGTGCACCTGAATGCTTACCGTGATTCGGAACTTTTTAAAGGCGTTTGGGGCGCCACAAAGGCGTTGTTCAGTAATAAGCCCGAAGCCTGGACAGTAAAACAAATTGACTTTCCAGGCTAAAACACATCCCGCATCAAAAGCCTGAACCAAACAGTAAATCGCTGAGGCTCCTGTTCAATCAGTTTTTTTATACTCTCCGTTTCGAGCCATTTAAATGAGCAGGCCTCGTCAGGATTGGGTGCCGGGTCGTGGCTGTAGTGTCCTGTAAAAATGTGATCAAACTCGTGCTCAAACAAGCCATTTCCAACATCGGCTTTGTACAGATAACTCGTTTTATAATACAATTCGGTGTCTATCCCCATTTCCAATTGTAACCGGTTTTCAGCAGCCCGCAGGGTGTTTTCTCCGGGCCGGGGGTGCGAGCAACAGGCATTGGTCCATAAGCCAGGACTGTGATATTTTGACAAAGCGCGTTGTTGAAGAAGCATACGCCCCTGATTGTCAAAAATAAATACCGAAAAAGCCCGGTGAAGCATATTACGCTGGTGTGCCTCTAGTTTTTCCATAATACCAGTTTCAACATCGCGCTCATCCACAAGTATAACGTTATCCATAGCCTATGGGCGCAAAATTACAATTAATTACCATCCTGCTTTATCCTCAGGTAGATCTGAGATTATTCTATGCAGGCCAATTGAGAATGGAATGCCTCCAGTTGTTTAAACATTTTGACTTTTGTGGGGTATAAAGTATAAATTAGTATCAGTTATCCGCCAATTCAAAAACATAGTCACGTTTTACTTATTCGCAATGCTTGCCTGTTCGGGTAATGCGCAACAGTATTTTTTCAAAAGTTACAGCGTTGAAAGTGGTCTTCCCTTTGTTCAGGTTTCGTGCCTTGTTCAGGAT
>CALMNJ010000205.1 GCA_937868675.1 uncultured Bacteroidota bacterium
CATGAGTGACGCTGTATCTGAAACCTCGGGCCAAAAACGACAGGGCATTATCACTCAAATTATATGGCACGATAAAAAACAGGCCTCCTATTATATTATTTCAATCAACGGCAAAGAAAGCTCAAAATGGAATTTCGACGAGGATCTGGAATTGCTGGAAATGGGTCTGGAATAACAAGGGTGGTGACTGGTATCCATAAAACTTAACACTTATTAAACCCATTCAAACAACAGCCTTTCCTTATCCAAACAAAACAAAGTGCTGCAAATAACTGCAATAAAAGCCTTAATTTTAAAACTCTATTCACCGATTATGAAAAAAATCAGCATCGTACTTTTTCTCTTTGCCTTTACATCCTTGCTTTCCCAATCGGCCGACTCGGCCTGGGTGCTTGATAATTACAGCAAGTCCGAAAAACTCATCCCCATGCGCGATGGCGTAAAACTCTTCACCGCTGTTTACACACCCAAAAACAACAGCGAGTCGCATCCCATTCTCATTGTGCGCACGCCATACTCCGTAGCTCCTTATGGCGAAAAGGCATTTTCGCCGCGTTTGTATTCTACTTACTGGATTAACTACCTGCGCGAGGGGTACATTTTTGTGTTGCAGGATGTGCGCGGCAAGTTTATGAGCGAAGGCCGGTTTGAAGATGTGCGCCCCTTTAATAAAAACAAAAAAGCAAATACCGAAATTGACGAGGCCAGCGATACCTACGATGCCGTTGACTGGCTAATCAAAAATGTACCGGGCAACAATGGCCGTGTGGGCGTGTTCGGTATTTCGTATCCTGGCTTTTACGCCACCATGGCGGCACTCAGCAACCACCCCGCCATTAAAGCGGTGAGCCCCCAGGCCCCGGTTACAGATTGGTTTATCGGCGACGACTTTCACCACAACGGCGCCTGCGCGCTCATGGATGGCTTTCGGTTTTATTCGGGCTTCGGCAAACCACGCCCCGTGCCCAGCACCACCGTGGCCGAGGGATACAAGTTTCCTGAAAAAGACAATTACAACTTTTATTTAAAAATGGGAGCCATCAAAAATTACAGCGGCCTCATGCAGGACATTAAATTCTGGAACGATATGGTAAACCATCCCGATTACGACGACTGGTGGAAAGCCCGCGATGCACGCCGCGCCTGCTATAACATTAAACCCGCCATGATGGAAGTGGGAGGTACCTTTGATGCAGAAGATTGTTTTGGTGCCTGGAATTTATACAAGGCCATCGAACAGCAAAATCCTAAAACCAGCAACCGGCTGGTAATGGGTCCATGGTTTCATGGGGGTTGGAGCAGGGGCGAGGGTTCCAGCCTGGGCAACGTGCGTTTCGGCAGCAAAACATCAAAATATTATCAGGACAGCATTGAAGTGCCGTTTTTTAATTTCCATCTTAAAGGCAAAGGAACTTTGGATGGAATTGCTGAAGCCACTGTGTTTTTTACAGGCGAGAATAACTGGAAAAAATTTTCGGCGTGGCCGCCACCAACGGTTACCGCCGTGCCGCTTTTTTTCCAAAACAACGGCACGCTGGCCTTTAATGCGCCGCAAAAAGGAAATATGTTTACATCGTACACCAGCGATCCCGCCAAACCGGTACCTTATGCCGATGGCGTGCATCTTATCCGCACACGCGAGTATATGAGCGACGATCAGCGCTTTGCCGCCCGCCGGCCCGATGTGCTGGTGTTTCAAACTGGCATGCTGCAATCCGATCTTACTTTGGCCGGACCTGTTATTGCCGATCTCAAAGTGATTCTAAGCAGCACCGATGCCGATTTTGTGGTAAAACTCATTGATGTATTTCCCGATGATTTTAGTTACAGCGAAAGCGATTGCTGCAAAGGGGTAAAGAACGAGGCCGAAATGGCGGGCTATCAGATGCTGGTGCGCGGCGAAATAATGCGTGGCAAGTACAGGAACAGTTTTGAAAAACCCGAAGCCTTTACACCCGGAAAAACAGAAACCGTAAAATTTGAATTACCGGGCGTGGCGCACACATTCAAAAAAGGACACCGTCTCATGATTCAGGTTCAGAGCACCTGGTTCCCGCTCTTCGACCGCAATCCGCAGGTGTTTACCGATATTTATAAATGCGACGATAAGGACTTTGTGCCCTGCAACATAAAGCTGCTGCATCAGGAGGACGCCGCATCGTCGGTTATTTTACCCGTACTCAGCCGCTGATTGTTTTAAGACGGGGAATGGGCGAATGAGATATTTTGGAACTATAAATAGCCGGGAGTGTTGCGCCAGCGATTGCAG
>CALMNJ010000206.1 GCA_937868675.1 uncultured Bacteroidota bacterium
TTTTAAATTACGCCTGTTTTTTAGCGGACGCGAATTTGCGCCAGGGATAGAAGCGGAAGCCATGTAGGGCACTTTGCGTAATGTTTGGCGGGCGAGGAGGCGATCGCGCACCGGCGTGAAAGCCACCGCAGCCGAACAAACATAGCAAAGGGCATGCATGATGGAGCGGAAAGCCCGCCCGGGCGCCCAAAAAATAAAAGCATTAAAAAGAAATATGGATAAACTGCACATCCTGTGGGCCGACGACGAGATAGAACTGCTTAAACCGCACATTTTGTTTTTGAACGGTAAGGGTTACGAGGTAATTACAGCCCTGAGTGGCGACGAAGCCATTGATACCGTGGCAGCCGATAAAAGCATAAGCGCCGTGCTGCTTGACGAAAACATGCCGGGTATTACGGGCCTGGAAGCACTGCTAAAAATAAAGAAGCTGAATAAGGATTTGCCCGTGATTATGATTACCAAAAGCGAGGAGGAGCATATTATGGACGATGCCATAGGCAGCAACATTGCCGATTACCTTATTAAGCCAGTGAACCCCAACCAGATTTTGCTGTCGCTTAAAAAGGCGCTCGACAACAGGCGCCTGGTGAGCGAAAAAACCAATACCGACTACCGCAAAGAGTTTGGGCAAATTGGTATGAGCATAAACGACAACCTGAGTTGGCGCGAATGGATTGACCTTTACAAGCGCATCATTTATTGGGAACTGGAGATGGATAAGCTGCAGGATAAAAGCATGTACGATGTGCTGCGCATGCAGAAGTCGGATGCCAGCAACCAGTTCTTTAAATTCATTGAGAAGAATTATATAAGCTGGCTGAACGGCAAGAACGCTGACCCGCCGCTGATGAGTCATATGCTCGTAAAAAACAGGTTAATGAACGAACTGTCAGGTAGCGACCCTGTGTTTTTTATTTTGATTGACAACCTGCGTTTTGACCAGTGGAAGATAATACAACCTTTGCTGCTGGAATATTTTAAGGTAGAATCGGAAGAGGCCTATTACAGCATATTGCCAACCGCCACGCAATATGCCCGCAACGCTATTTTTAGCGGACTGATGCCGGGCGAAATTGAGAAACGTTTTCCGGAATACTGGCTGAATGATGAGGACGAGGGCGGTAAAAACCAGCACGAGGAAGCGCTTATGCAGGCACAGCTAAAGAGGCTGGGTAAGGACATTAAAATGAGTTACACCAAAGTGACCAATTTTAACGCCGGAAAAAAACTGGCCGACAGCCTGCACACCCTGGCACAAAACAAACTGAATGTGATTGTGTACAACTTTGTGGACATGCTAAGCCACGCGCGCACCGAAATGGAAGTAATACGCGAGCTGGCCGAAAACGAGCCGGCCTACCGCGGCATTACCCGCAGTTGGTTCGAACACTCGCCGCTGTTTGATATGATAAAGCAGCTCGCTGCCAAAAAAGTGAAAATGGTTATTACCACCGACCATGGTACCGTACATGTAAAAGAGCCCACAAAAATTTTGGGTGATAAGAATGTGAACACCAACCTGCGCTATAAGCAAGGCAAGGCGCTGGAATACAACCCCCGCGAGGTTTTTGAAATTAAGAACCCGGCCGATGCTTTTTTACCGCGTACGCACCCAAGCACCCGCTTTGTGTTTGCCCGCGAAGATCGTTTTTTTGCATACCCCAACAATTACAACCATTACGTAAACTATTACCGTAATACGTTTCAGCATGGGGGAGTAAGTCTGGAGGAAATTATAATACCTTACATTGTATTATCGCCCAAATAAATGGAGTTTGAGATCGGCAGCGAAAGCCAATTGCCGCAGTTTGCAAAGCAGTTGATTGAGTTTGCAGGTGCAAGCCGCTGTTTTTTGTTTGAGGCGCCCATGGGGGCAGGCAAAACAACATTTATAAAGGAACTTTGCCGGCAGCTGGGCAGCCACAATAGTTTTAGCAGCCCCACTTACCCGATTGTAAATGAATACGATTATCCGGGTGGTAAAATTTATCATTTTGATTTATTTCGGATAAAAACTGTGGCCGAACTCGCGGACATTGGCTTTGAAGAGTATCTGTATTCGGGCCACTATTGCTTTATTGAGTGGCCGGCTGTGGCGCATGATTTAGTTCATAGCCGCTATGTTAAGGTAGAGATTGAGCCAATTGGAAATATTCGCTACTTTCGCGCGAATATTTCCGGAACATGAAAAAACTGATACTTGCAATTTTAGTATTTGCATCGGTCACTCAAAAAGCTGTTGGCGACGATGTGTTTATGGCTCCACCCGAACGCAGCAAGCACCGCATTTATTTTTTGTGGGGGTATACCCGCGCATGGTACAGCCAAAGTACCATTCATTTTAAGGATTTGTCGAACAAATACCATCCAAAAACAGGTAACTATAACAATTACGATTTTACCGTGTACAATGTTTCGGCACACGACCGGCCAAAGTTTGTGTGGCAAAGAGACATCATTAATTTTTCGATCCCGCAGTTTGTGTGTCACATGGGCATTTATCTGAATGATAAGTGGGACTTTGAGTTAAGTTACGACCACACCAAGTATGTGGTTGACGATTGGCAGCATACTAAAATAACCGGGCAGATTTTTGGTAAACCGGTGAATGGCGATACCATAATGGAACCCAATCATTTTCTGCATTTTGAACATACCGATGGGGCCAACTTCGCCATGTTTTCGCCCGTGCGCAAATTTAAGCTGCTGAAAAAGGATGGCATTTTTTCGCTAAATGCAGTGCTCAAGCCCGGGGCCGGCTTTGTTTATCCACGAACCGATGTAACACTTTTTGGAGAAGAGCTTAACAACAACTGGCACATTGCGGGCTGGATTGTTGGTGCTGAAGGTGGCGTCCGCATGCGTTTTTGGGATAAGCTCTGCCTTGAAATTACAGGCAAATATACCTACGCCAATTACGCGCGCTGCCTGGTTCTTGGAGCAGGAAACGGAAGGGCGAGCCACCAAATCCGCACAACACAGTTTACGGTAATGCTGGGCTATCAGTTTAAGGGTAAAAAATTAAAGCCTTAAGCCGGCGACCTGTCATCAAATTCGTAACGGTAAACCGGTTCAATATCATTTCTGTCGTCGTAAACAGCCTTTAACTCGGTAATAAGTCCGCTATTCAGTCCATAGGCCCAGCCGTGTATGGCCACCTTTTGCCCTTTGTGCCAGGCGTGCTGAATTATTTTAGTTTGCGCCAGATTTTGAACCTGTTCAATAACGTTTAGCTCAGTTAGTCTGTCGGCACGTTTGTCCTCGTCGGTAATGGCATCAAGTTCCGCGTGGTACTTAAGATACACGTCTTTAATGTGGCGCAGCCACTCATCAACCATGCCGTAGGTTTTGTTGCTCATGGCAGCTCTCACACCCCCGCAGCCATAGTGTCCGCAAACAATAATGTGTTTTACACCAAGCACCGTAACGGCGTATTCAAGTACACTCATCAGGTTTAGATCGGTATGCACTACCATATTGGCAATATTTCGGTGTACAAACATTTCGCCGCTTTCGGTATTGGTTACCTCATTGGCTGGCACACGGCTATCGCTGCAGCCAATCCACAAATAATCGGGTTTTTGGCCCAAAGAAAGTTTCTTAAAATATTCGGGATCGTTGAATTTTTTGCTGAATGCAAATTTCTTGTTCCCGATAATTAGTTTTTCATATGATTTGTCCATGCGTTTTTATACTAGTGATAAGTCAATACTTCCACCTCACTTATTTCTTCGAGATGTACTTCAATATTTTTGATTCTGGCTGATGCTTCAAAGGCGCTTATTATTTCACGAATATCTTTATCAATAAATAAAAATGCAGGGCTTAGCATCGCTGTATATTG
>CALMNJ010000207.1 GCA_937868675.1 uncultured Bacteroidota bacterium
TCCCATTTTTATTAACTTCACTCTGCTAAATTTCTACGATGAAATTAAAAACAAAAAAACGCTTTTAGGTTTTATATTCGCTTTATCTGTAAATAATACGTTTGCACAATCATGCTTTGACACACCTGTGGGCTACATTACCGGCACCAATAACCTGAATGGAGCCAGCCTGGCGGTGGATGACTACAACAACGATGGCATTAAAGATATTATGGCGCTAAACGAACAGAGCGCCAACCTTTGTTTCCTGGCAGGTATCTGAAACGGCAGTTTTGTTACGGGGGTCAATTATTATTTTACAAATACCTTTTGGCCAAGACTGCTGCACACAGGCGATTTTAATAACGATGGAAACCCTGACGTCATATTTTTTAATGGCGCACCGGCTAACCTCCGTTTATACATGGGAAGCCCAAGCGGCACCTTTGCCCCTTTTTCAAGTACCTACGCGGTAACAGGCCCATGCCAGGGCATGCAGGTAAGCGACCTTAACAACGACGGACGATCGGATGTAATTTCCGCAAATAGCAGTGGTTTGGATATTTATTTGGGTACAGCCTCCAATTCCCTTGCTGCGGTCACTTTATTTTCGGTTACGGTGGGCTTGGTGGGCTCTTTGTAAATGATCTTAACAACGACGGTAAAAAAGACTTCGCGGCTGGCACCGGCACACCGGGCAATTATGCCATTGGATTAGGAAACGGAGCCGGAACGTTTACTACAGTATCTACGTATCCAATTCCGGTAAGTAATGCAACCAACACCGGAATAAGCAACCTGATGGATTATACAGGCGATGGCAATGTTGATGCCGCCTTGTATGAAAGCAATGCAGGCGCCATCTATATTATGCCCGGGCTTGGCAACGGCACCTTCGGCTCGCCCATTGCCACCAGCATTGGTTCAATTACAAACCTTGGTAACCTTAATGGAGCCGATTTTAACGGTGATGGAAATACGGATCTGGTTTATTCCGGAATATTTCCAAATCTTACCAATATAAAACTCGGCACAGGTACCGGCTCATTTGTGGGCACCTACACCTTTATGGTAAAAGCAACCAACAACGATGGTGTATGGAAGAAGGTGCCTGAGGTTTTTTCCTTTGTCATTCTGCCACCCTGGTACAGCACCTGGTGGTTCAGAACCCTGTTGCTGCTGTTGCTGATTAGAGGCACATGGCTTTATATTAAGCGGCGCGAAAAAAAGCTGGTAAAAGAAAAACATGTACTGGAAGAAACCGTAAAGCAACGCACCGCCGAAATCTCGGAGCAAAAACATCTGATTGAAGAAAAACACAAGGAAATAACCGACAGCATTAACTACGCCGAGCGCATACAGCGAAGTTTTCTGGCAAGTACACTTTTGTTGGATAAACACCTGCGCGACTACTTCGTGCTCTTTCAGCCGCGGGATGTGGTGAGCGGCGATTTTTACTGGGCCAGCGAACTTAACACCGGCAACTTTATTCTGGCTACTGCCGATAGCACGGGTCATGGCGTTCCGGGCGCTATTATGAGTATTTTAAATATTACCTGTCTTGAAAATGCGGTCAAAGAAAATCAAACTGAGCCTAAGGAAATTCTCAATAACACGCGTACCAATATTATTGACCGACTGAAAAAGGACGGAAGTCCGGATGGAGGAAAAGATGGTATGGACTGTTCGCTGATAAGCCTGGATTTTAAAAGCTACAAACTGTCCTTTTCTGGTGCCAACAACCCGGTATGGATTGTGCGCAATGGAAAGCTCATAGACTTGGAAGCAGATAAAATGCCCGTGGGCAGGCATGATAAGGACACACTGTCTTTCAGTCAATTTGAAGTGGAGCTTGAAAGAGGGGATATGATTTACGCACTCACTGATGGCCTTCCAGACCAGTTTGGTGGACCCAAAGGAAAAAAGTTTATGTTTAAGCAGCTCAAGGATTTGCTTATTCAGATTTCGCCCAAAACAACCGCAGAGCAGAAAGCAACGCTTTTTCAATCGTTTCAAAACTGGAAAGGCAGCCTCGATCAGGTTGATGATGTGACCATGATTGGCATCAGGGTTTAAAACACCGAATACAACATGAGCCCCATCAAAAAATAAATGGTAATTCCTATACTATCATTGAGGGTGGTAACAAAAGGTACCGTTGCCAATGCAGGATTATTTAAAGCGGTTCATGATAAGCCGTACAAAGGTGCCCAAAACGGCGCATAAAATTCCAGTAAATAATGCCACGCGCACGGTAGCCGACAGCTTCCAGTCTTCAATTAAAAAACGTACTCCAGAAGAGTATGGAACAAATGACGCCATTGATAAAGCCCGCGCTCAGTTCTATAAATAGTCGTACATCAAATAGTCGTGAAGTACCACCAATATTGGCATAGATATATAAACACTGGTGTTTTAATTCGAAGGAAGTATTAAAAATATTTCAAATAGCCGGTCAATTTTTGACATCTGTGGATTTAAAATAAGCGAAAAAAACCCTGAAGTTAAATTACGGGATGCCGCACCCAAATAATCGAAAAAGTACTTTTTGAGGTTCGACTAAATAATTCCGGGGCAATGTTATTACCAATCATGGCTGTATTGGCCAAACCCTGAACAATAATGGGACTGCTCAGTTCTGCGGTTTCGACTCTTTTTCGGGCAGAAAGAGGTATTCTTTTTCCTGGATAAATTTGTGGAGTTTTTGAACCTGTTCAGTATTGAGTGAATAGGCCCCAATCCTAAAAATATTTCCATCCCGGTATATTGCCCCGTCTCTTACTTCAACCTTTTCCTTGTGGAAATTAGCCCTGCGCAACGTTGACCCAAACATGTTTTTTAACCGAATTTCTTCGGCATCGTATTCCACCAGCGGACTTTTAAGGTAGCCTATACTTACAAATAACAACAATATTCCGGTTATCATGTTAATGGATGGCCCAATCATTAAGTTAACAAGTGTGATGAAAATTGAGACGATTAGAAATGAAATACCAATTCCCTTTTTTGCAAATATCTGATTTGTCATACGAATAAATTAAGAAACTAATGTAACAAAAATTCTGAATTGGGTATGTGTGGAATGAAATGGCTTTTAGTTTACCACCCCGCATTAAAACACCGCATACAGCAATCTCCCAATTAAAAAATAAATGGTGATGCCAATGATGTCGTTGAGCGTGGTAACAAAAGGACCCGTTGCCAAAGCAGGGTTAATCTTAAAACGGTTCATGGTAAGCGGCACAAAGGTGCCTAAAAACGAAGCGCATAAAATTACTGTAAGCAACGCCGCACTTACCGTTGCTGCCAGTTTCCAGTCTTCTATCAAATAGGCATAACCCCAGATTAAAAACGCACAAATGAGGCCGTTGATAAGCCCAACCCCGAGTTCCTTTACAAGCTTTGGCGCAATGTTGTCGGCCAGCATGGTGTTGTTGGCAAGGCCCTGCACAATAATGGCGCTGCTTTGCACGCCCACATTACCTCCCATGGCACCAATCAGCGGAATAAAATAAGCCATTTCGGGGTGTATCTTAATATGGTCTTCGTAAGTACCAATAATACGCGAGCCTACAATGCCCCCACACATGCCCACCAGCAGCCAGGGTATTCGCGCACGCGATAAACGCCACAGCCGGTCGTTGCTGTCCACATCGTCGCTGATACCGCTCATGCGCTGTATGTTTTCGTCGGCCGTTTCGCGTATCACATCCACCACATCGTCAATGGTAATGCGCCCAACAAGTCGCCCCAACTGGTCAACCACCGGCAAAACAACCAAATCGTACTTCTGCATAAACTCCGACACTTCCTCACTGGTAGTGCTTGTTTTTACCGACTGTACATCGGGTTCACAAATTTCCTCAATGCGGGCAAGGGGATGCGAAATGATGAGTTTTTTGAGCGAGAGCATGCCAATGAGTTTTTCGTTGTTGTCAACCACATACACGGCATACATCACGTCCACATTGTCGGCCTGACGGCGAATTTCTTCAATACACTGGCCCACGGTTTCAAAGGCATATACACTTACCAACTCCTTGGCCATAAGCGATCCCGCGGTTCCTTCTTCATAATTAATCAGTTCGGCAATGTCGCTGGCCTGTTCAATATCTTCAATGTGCGAGAGTACTTCCTCCTGAATATCTTCGGGTAGTTCGGCAATCACATCAGCGGCATCGTCGCTGTCCATGTTGTCAAGCTGCTCGGCAATTTGTTTACTGCTAAAGGTGGCAAGCAGGCTTTCGCGGGTATCGTCGTCGAGCTCCAGCAGTACGTTGGGAGCTGTTTCATCATCCAGCAACTCGTAAATAAAAGCCGCCTCCTCAATGTTGAGGTGGTTTATAATACCGGCAATGTCGGGGGCATAAAGGTCCTGCAGGATGGCCTTCAGTGAGGCAGCATCCCGTAATTCGATGGAGTGCTTGAGGCTGTCCAGTATCTCTGTCGTGAGCTCAAATTGCATGACCCGATGGTACCGCGCAAAAGTAAAAAATTAATACATAGTTTATCCTACTATCCATGTTTTGGGCATAAATTCCTTTTCCTTGTTGTTCAAATCATTTTTTGGCTTTCCCCGGTGTATAGGTATTAGT
>CALMNJ010000208.1 GCA_937868675.1 uncultured Bacteroidota bacterium
CCCAGCTCAACATTGGCTTCCACCGTGTCAAGCCCTTCTTCCTGCAGTTTGTAAGCCTTCAGTTTATTAAGCAGACCAATTCCACGGCCCTCCTGATTAAGGTAAACAATAACTCCACGCCCTTCCTTTTCAATCATTTCCATCGAGGCGTGGAGTTGCTGACCGCAGTCGCAACGGCAACTTCCAAAAATATCGCCGGTTACACACGATGAGTGCATTCTTACCAGCACAGGTTCTTCACCCTTCCACTCTCCCTTCACCAGTACCAGGTGCTCCTGTCCGGTGGTTTCAACATGATAGTCAATCAGTTTAAAACTGCCCCACTCGGTAGGCATATTCACCTCCACCTGCCGTTTAACTATGGATTCAAGCGATAATCTGTAAGCAATTAGGTCTTGAATAGTGATGATCTTAAGATCAAAGCGTTCGGCTATTTTTACCAGTTGCGGAAGTCTTGCCATCGTGCCGTCATCGTTCAGTATCTCAACAAGTACGCCGCAGGGTTCAAAACCTGCCAGTACAGCAAGGTCAACCGTTGCCTCCGTATGTCCGGCCCGTCTTAAAACGCCTCCCGATTTTGATTTGAGAGGGAAAATATGGCCTGGCCTCCCAAAGTCTGAAGGTTTTATTGTAGGATCAATGAGCGCATTCACGGTTTTTGAGCGGTCGGATGTAGAAATACCGGTTGTGCAACCATGCCCAAGTAAATCCACCGAAACGGTAAAAGGTGTTTCGTGCAGCGACGTGTTGGATGGCACCATCATGTCCAGTTTTAACTGATGGGCACGTTCTTCCGTAAGGGGGGCACATATCAGTCCACGGCCATGGGTGGCCATAAAATTGATCACTTCGGGCGTGGCATTGCGGGCAGCGGTAATAAAGTCTCCTTCATTTTCCCGGTCTTCATCATCCACTACAATTACCACCTTACCAGCTTTTATATCCTCAATAGCTTCCCTAATTGTATTCAGTTTAAATTCGCTCATAATTCGGTTTCAAATTTACTTAATTTAGTGCTTTAACCGCGCTCTGCTTCTGGAACAGTTTCTTAATAAACTTAAATATCAGTTAAAACAACCCCTACCGGGCCGTATGGTGCAATATCAGATGGCGCCGGTTGGCCGGCGTGTTCGTGAAGATGAAACCATCCGAAGCGGTGATTATAAACCAAGCGCTGTGCTTATTGTTATGTGCCGCGACTCACAAAACCGTTTGTTTATTCCACTCATTGAGCGCCAGAGCTATAATGGCGTTCATAGCGGTCAGGTAGGTTTGCCTGGCGGAAAATTTGATAGTCAGGATATGGATTTGGCAGGCACGGCACTACGCGAGTGCCGCGAGGAAATCGGGCTTGTAAAATTAGAACTCATTGGCGAGCTTAGCCGCCTTTTTATTCCGGTAAGCAGGTTTATGGTGCAGCCTTTTGTGGCCTATTGTTCCGATCGCGAACCCAGTATGCAAACCGATCCCCGGGAGGTTAAATCGCTACTGCGTCTCTATGTGGATGACCTAATGACGGACGAAATCAGTAAAAAAGGAGAAGTGTCTTTACAAGATAATTCAACTATTATCGCACCTTATTTTACCCTGCAAGAATATAAAATCTGGGGCGCTACTGCAATGATAATTAATGAATTGAAGGGTTTGGTTAAACCTATTTTTTAGATATAACCGGTGGGCGCTTGGTAAACTCAGAAACCGTATTATCAAAACAGAGATAATAAAGGCCGTTAGAAAGATTTAGAATGTCTATTTGCTTGCCAAAACCCTTTTTTACAATTTGTCCATATTCGTCGTAAACCTCGTAGGCCGTTTCTGAGCTGAAATCAATACGGTCAAACTCCATAGGTATGGCAAAAGAGGGTTTGTTGATGTGCGAAACGGCTGTAATTTCAGGGGAAACCTTAATAATGGAATTGTAGCCTTTTTGTTTGATACGGTACTTGTTTTCGCCACTATGCATACCAACCTTGAAAGAATACTCGTGCGCATCGGGGGTGCCAATTCCATCCACCTCACCTACTTTAACCCATTTGTTCCATTTAAATTGTTCGATTACATAAGGCAGTACACCCGATTCATTTTTGGCGTCCCACTTAAGCGTGCCTTCCGGACTGAGGTTCATAAACATCACCTCAAAGGTTGGTTTGGGCTTCAGGTCGTCAAGATTGAGCAC
>CALMNJ010000209.1 GCA_937868675.1 uncultured Bacteroidota bacterium
AGATTATAACAATTAAAAATAAATTTCGTGCAATCTGCTTGCGATAAATAGGGCAGACAGAAGCCACAGACAATGGCGTCGTACGTTTTTTTAATCGTTTCCAGTTGTCTGCAGTCCATCACAGCAAAGTTGGCCACGGGATTATTCTTTTTTGCAAGCTCAATCATCTTCGGGGCTATATCAATTCCTGAAATTTTAAAGTCGGGTCTTCTATTCAAAAGGTATTTTGTGACGTTGCCGGGACCACAACCTACCTCCAATATCTTTGCATTGGGCTTTTCAACCGAATTGCACAAATAATCGTACGTGTGGTTATAAATATCCATGTGCATAAACTTTCCTTCATACAACTCCGCCACTTTATTCCATGTCTCAAATGTTTCTTTATACCGGTCCATGTTATGTTTCTTAATTTATTGTTTCAACTTTGAGGTTCCGCAATAGGGTATCCCATCTTCTCCATTCCCTTTTACAAGTTCCGGGTGTCGCTTTATTATTGTACAAAGATCAGCAATTACTAAAAAACAAAAGTCACCTGTTAAAAACAGGTGACTTTGTCAACAAAATCTCAATTCAAAAATTCAGGCTCTTATTCACCTGCGGCTTCGGCAGCCAGAGCGTCTTTAATGCGCCCCTCTATGTCTTCAGCCAAATCAGGATTCTCAATAAACAAGGCCTTTACCTGATCTCGTCCTTGTCCAAGCTTAGTGTCGTCGTAGCTAAACCAGCTTCCCGCCTTTTTAATGACGCCTTTCTCTACGCCAAGATCAATAATTTCGCCAACCTTACTTATGCCCTCTCCGAACATAATGTCAAACTCTGCCTGACGGAAGGGGGGTGCTACTTTGTTTTTTATCACTTTAACGCGCACACGGTTACCCACCACGTTATCGCCCTCTTTTAGTTGGCTCACGCGGCGTATATCAAGCCGCACCGATGCATAAAATTTAAGCGCATTCCCTCCGGTGGTTGTTTCGGGGTTGCCGAACATGATACCGATTTTTTCGCGCAACTGGTTTATAAATATACAGCAGCAGCCCGTTTTGTTTATGGTTCCGGTAAGCTTACGAAGGGCCTGACTCATCAGACGGGCTTGCAACCCCATGCGGCTGTCGCCCATCTCCCCTTCAATCTCTGCTTTAGGTGTAAGTGCCGCCACCGAATCAATTACTACCAGATCAATGGCACCACTGCGGATAAGGTTGTCGGCAATTTCCAACGCCTGCTCTCCGTTGTCAGGCTGCGATATCAAAAGATTTTCAGTGTTTACACCAAGTTTTTCCGCATAAAAGCGGTCAAACGCATGTTCCGCATCAATAATGGCCGCAATACCGCCATTACGCTGCACATTGGCAATCGCATGTATTGCCAGTGTGGTTTTACCTGATGATTCAGGACCATAAATTTCTACCACCCTGCCGCGTGGCAAACCGCCAATACCAAGAGCAATATCGAGCCCCAATGACCCTGTTGATATGGCCTCTATGTGTTCAACCTGACTATCGCCAAGTTTCATAATAGCGCCTTTACCATAGGTTTTTTCCAGTTTATCCAGGGTAAGTTGTAAAGCCTTCAGTTTTTCGGCGTTTACTGATTTTTTAAGCGCCGCATTGGTCTGCGCCTCCATTGCGTCCATCACCTCTTCGTTGTTACTCTTCTTTGCCATGATATATATATTTTATTGTTTTTTCGCTTTTTGAACATAAATTTAAGCGTATAAGACAGA
>CALMNJ010000210.1 GCA_937868675.1 uncultured Bacteroidota bacterium
ATCATTTAACCTGTGGGATTTCAAAAACGGATTGTTATCACTAAATGACGTTGCCCGATTATTAAACAAACATTTGCGCAGCAAACTTTTTGAACAACTCCGCAAAAATTTTTTTGTAACCGCCACCAATCTCCAGACAGGACAGCCGCATATTTTTAACGAGGGATCCATTATAGATGCGCTCTTGGCCTCATCAGCCATTCCCGTTTTATTTCAACCGGTTGTTGTGGCCGGAATACCATACGCCGATGGCGGCATGAGCAGCAACCTCCCTGTTGAACCATTTTACCATCTAACCAAAAAAATACTGGGAATACACGTAAATCCGTTTGGTAACTATGAAACCGGCGGACCAATGGTACAAACGATTGACCGTTCGGTGCACCTGCTTATCAGAGCCGGCACTCGCGAAAACATAAAACGCTGCGATGTTTTCATTGAACCCCCGGAGTTGATCAGGTACCATTTATTTGAACACAAATACACTCCCGAAATAATTGAAACCGGATACCATTACGTTAAACAAAACATCCAAATCTGAAGAACTATGAAACTTAAATTCATTGGAGCAACCGAAAGTGTAACCGGCAGCAAACACCTGGTAATAACCGAAAAAGGAAAGCAGATACTGCTCGACTGCGGCATGTATCAGGGCATGGGCCGTGATACAGATGAGTTGAACCGGCATCTGGGTGTGAATCCTGAAAACATTGAGGCCGTGATTCTTTCCCATGCTCACATTGATCACAGCGGGAGTCTGCCCCTTCTGGTAAAAGAGGGGTTTCGCGGAAAAATATACTGCACCGAAGCAACCTTTGAAGTGTGCGAGATACTGCTGGCCGACAGTGCGCACATTCATGAAAGCGACATAACCATAATAAACAAACGCCGATTAAAAGACCATCTGAGCCCGCTTAAACCGATTTACACCATCAAAGATGTGGACCGTTGCATGAAACACTTTAGAACGATTCCCTACCGTTCCGAATTCAGGCTTAACGATGAACTTAGTTTTATGTTCACGGATGTGGGGCACATTACAGGCAGCGCCGCAGTTCATATAACGTCGCACGAAGACAACAAAAACACCAGACTTACCTTTACCGGTGATGTAGGCCGATACACGGATTTGCTCCTTAAATCCCCCGAAACCTTTCCACAATCCGACTACATTATCTCTGAATCCACTTATGGCGATAAGCTGCATGAGGCAGGCGACGACGCCGCAAAAAGGCTGCTGGAGGTTGTTACACGAACCTGCGTGGAAAAAAAAGGCCGCCTCATTATTCCGGCCTTTAGCCTTGGACGTACGCAGGAAATAGTATTTGTACTCGACAAACTCAAAAACGAAGGTAAGCTTCCCAACATAAAAACATTTGTTGACAGTCCGCTTTCAGTTAGTGCCACAGCCATAGTAAGGAAGCACCCGGAGGCGTTTAACGAAGCGCTGAGAGAATACATAAAAACTGACCCCGATCCGTTTGGATTTAATAATCTGACTTACATAAGAGATGCCGGCGAATCGAAAGAACTTAATCGTATTAATGAGCCCTGCATCATTATTTCCGCTTCCGGCATGGCCGATGCGGGTAGAGTTAAACATCACATCCGCAATGCTATTGGCGATGCGCGCAATACGATTTTAATGGTGGGATACTGTGCGCCCCGGTCGCTTGGCGCAAAACTACTGGCGGGTGAAAAGCAGATTCACATTTTTGGTGAATTTTATGAAGTAAGGGCCGAAATTGATTCCATTCAGGCCTACAGTGCGCATGCGGATTACAGCGAACTGCTGAAATACCTGGAGGCCAACCAAAAAAGTAAAGTGAAGGAACTATTTCTCGTGCACGGAGAGGAGGACTCAAAAACCGCATTTAAGGAAAAACTTCGTGCCGCAGGTTTTCCTTTGGTAAGTATTCCTCAAAAAGGAAATGTTTTTCCTCTAACCTGACTTTATCGGTCGGTACATTTAAATTTATTTTCAAACCTGGCAGTTATAGGTCGTCCCCGGATTACAAACAAAACGGTAAAGTAATCAAAGTCATCACACCCCTTCACCGAAAATCCGTCAATTCCCCAGTGACTCAATGGTTGAATGAACTCCTTTCCCTCGCGCAAATGATATGTTACGCGGCCTCCTATGCCACTATTAAGCACAGCTTCCATTGATTGGTTATACAGATACACTTCAAAATACTCCGAGCAGGCGGTCACTTCAATCTTATACTCATGAGAGGGCATGACATTCCCCCCATGAGGTCCGATTTCCTGCGAAAATCCGGAAATCACTAAGACTATCGCAACAAATAATACCAGCCAGCACCTCATGCCTTCTAAATTATAAAGTGGCAGAGACCGCTCGCCTGACGTATGTCATGTCTGCCAATAACCTGTGTCATACAGCGCCCTGAGCCGCAGATGTAATTTAGCGGCATGAAAACAATTCTTGTTCCGACAGATTTTTCCGTGGCTTCACGGAATGCCGTAAAATATGCAGCTGAACTCGCAAAGCATTTCGGCTCTAAACTTGTGCTGTTAAACGCCTATTCAATGCCTGTATCGGCTTACGATACGCTACCTCCAGTTGATTTGCTGTCAAGCACAGAAGAAAACGCAAAAACGTCGTTGAGCGAAATGGCCGGTAGCATTAACAATGAAAGTATGTGGTTGAATGTTGAAACCTTAAGCCGGATTGGTTCAGCACAAAACGTCATATCAGAAGTGGCTGCCGAAGTACAGGCAGATGCCATTGTGATGGGTATTGTGGGCGAAGCCGGTAAAATCAAAGAAAGGCTAATTGGCAGCACAACACTGGATATTGCCCGCGATGTGGAGATTCCTTTGTTCATTATACCGGAAGGCGTTGTTTACGAAAAAGTGGGAACAATTTCTTTTGCCTGCGACATTGACAATCTTTACGGAAGCAGGATTCTGGATAATATCAAAGACTTCTGCCACCTGTTTAATGCAAAACTTGAAATCGTAAATATCGAAAAACCCGAAATGGAAACCGACCCATTGAGGATTCGCAACCTCAATTTTATGGAAAGTATACTCACTGATGTTGATCATGAAACGATTGTAGTTAACGAGAACAATGCGCATGAGGCCCTTCAGAACTACTTTATGAATCATCATGCTGATTTGATCGTGCTTAATCCTAAAAAACAGAATTTTTTCCAGGCCATGTTCCACAAAAGCATGACAAAAACACTGGCTTTCCATGTAAAAAGTCCGATGTTGATTGTACATTAAGGAATTTGCTCCGCCAATTGAAAGCGGAATTTTGAGAATGAGCGGCACTCGGCTACTTTCATTATGTGAGGCGAGTTTGGTTCTTTTCGTATTATTCCTTTTATAGTATGGGTTTGACTCGTATAGACGTTGTTTACATTCGCCCGCGTACTTACATTCTCCTTCCCTCCCCCTTTCAACTCCGCCATCCGGGCATTAATCGCCTCTTCCATGCTCGCTTTTAATTCAGGGTTAATTCCTGAAAAGGCTTGGCGCTTGCAGTATTTTGCTGATGTGCTGCTGGCGTTTTGTAATGTCTAATTTTTTAAAGTCTTCTGTCGAAAAGTTATTCAGCTCTTCGCTTTTCAAGCGCTGTTCGGGTTTTATGCCGGGCATGGTGCTTTGTGGCTTGTCTTCGTTGTTGGCCTTTTTAATGCGCTCCTCGCTGCCTTTGCTGTTTAGCCCGCTCAGCAGACGCAGCAACCTGGTTTTGTTATCGCCCTGCACCGAGTTTTTAATGGTGTCTATGTTGGTGGCCAGCAGGGCATACATGGCCTGCTTATTGGCGGCATCTTTGGCCGGGTCCTCATCGCTTTGTTCGTTGGCCACCTCCATCACTTCCAGCATCACGCGCTCATAGGTGCCATTGGTCCAAAGGCTGCGCGACAGTATCACTACAAGCTGCGCCCGCTGCAGGGGGCTTAGTTCTCTGAAGGTGCTTTTGGGTGTATAAGCCAGGACGTTTTCAAGGTCTCCTTCTTTTTTGCCCGCAAGCAGATCTGTAATGGTGTTTCTAAAAATGGTGTCGCCTGCAAAGAGCTCTTCTATCACCCGCCGCAGCTCCATAAATTCGGCGCCATCCACCACGCTGTGCAGTTGTTTGAGCAGTTTCCAGTTGTTGGCCAGCAGTTCCTGCTTCATGTAATTTTCAAGCAGCCTGCTATCGCTTTGCTGCTTGGCGGCAGCCGGGCCCGTTTTGCTATAGTCAGGCCGCAGGCGGTTTTTCAAAAGGCTAATAATGGTTTTTTCATCGCGCGCGCCCACACGGTAGTCGTTGGCCATGTGTTCAATCAGGTTCATGCGGGTTTGCCCGTATTGGTTTATGTTGTCGGGCTTTGTGTTTTCAAGGGCCAACGTTTCAAGGCGCTGCATTTCTCGGGGGGTAAGCATCGAGGCTAAGCGGTCGGTATCGGCCCCGTTCACGCCGGGTTTATTGTCCTCCACTCCCTTTCTGGCCTTTGCTTCGCTGGCCATGGCTTCTTTAATACGACGCATTTTGGCAAGGTCGAAATGGTTGGGATAATATTGCGCTACCAGTTCGTAAAACCGAAATTCATGCGCATCGTCGAGGCGCTTAACCAGTGCCTTGTAAATGCTGTGCCGGCCCGTCGAAAAAAGATATTCTTTCAGATGGTCGTATCGGTCCTTGCTGTGCGCCGCTTGTATGAGCTTTATAATGCTTGCCGAATCTTCTTCGCTCACGTAGCTGTCGTGCACGCCAATTTTTTTAATGAGTCCTATCAGTTGATCGAAGCTAAATTCCTGCAGGTCTTTGTCGGATAGCAGGGCCAGGTTATCGTCGGTATCCCAGTGGTTGTTTTCAAGGCCCTCTTTTACTTTTTTAATGGCTTCGTGATTGCCGATGTTGAAGCGGCTGCCCATTATTTCGTAAAACTTTTTTTTGTTGGCCGGCTGGTCAAACTCGTTTTCTATTTTTTGGTACATGCCTGTGGTAGGCCCCAGCAGCCAGCTTTTTACGGTTTGCACCTGGTGCAGCGGCGTGTTTTTAAGCAGGCGGTTCAGCGATTCCTCGTCGGTATCGGTTACGGCCACATCGTTCAGTATTTTAGCAATGGCCCAGCGCCGCTCTTCAAAATCGAGCATAAACAGCTCGTGGTCGTGCATGTGCTGCACCTGCGCGTCCACATTCCTGTCGGCGGCTTTCAGCTGCCTGAACCGGTGAAGTTCCTGCTTGCGTACGTAAAGGGTTTTGTCTTCTTTTTCTCTTCCGGGGTATTGGTACTGGTAGTGAAAGGTGGTAACATCGTTTACCCCGTCGGCTTTTATTTCGGTGCCTTGTTCTTCAAAAGGGCTTTTGTGCAGCTGCTTGTTATCTTTTGGTGCTATTTTGCCGCCCGCTCCCCCGCCGTACATTACATGTTTGGCAAGCTCGGCGTTCAGCTCTTCGTTGCCCTGTGGGAGCGGAAATCCGAAGTTGTACCGGCTGTGATTACCTGTGGTGGATACCTGCGTTTGGCTTTCCTTAACGGCTGGGTTTGCTGTATTTTTTTTATCGCCCACCGGTGTTTTTCCTTTGTGCAGGTTAAAGCGGTTGGGGTCAAAGTATGAGGGATGAAGGTCATCATCAGGCTCGGCGTAGGCGTAGTGCGACACGGGTTGGTTTTAATCTTGCAGAGCTTTGCCCATAGCAAAGTTTTGCGGTTATTGTACTTCCGTTTATTGTTTTGAAGCTACGCCAATAACCAGGGCCTGTCAACTGGGGATTACACTAGGTTTACACCTGGGGTTTACCCCAGGGTGTGCACTGAGGTAACCCATGTTTTGGATACTTAACCAATGGTGCAAAAAGCCTTTCGGCAAAATTTGCGAAGGCGCCCTTGCTTTCTATAGAACTTCCTGTCTAATTTAAAGATTGTATAAAAAGCCTGAGGAGCGAAACAATACCGATACCAAAAATAAGCACCAGCACCAGCCGGCTAAACTGATCTTCGGAAACAAAGCGCAGTACAAACTTACCGGCATAAGTGCCCACCAGACTAACTACAAACAGAATAGGAATGAGGTACAGATCGTCGCGATGAACAAAACCATTTAGAAAATAAACCCCACTGCGCCCAAGGTCAATAAAAAGATCAATAAACGCAGAAGTCGCAATAAACACCTCTTTAGGTAATTTAAACGCGGCCATTACCAGGCCCCTTATGGCACCGCCCGTACCAAGTAGTCCGGCGCTCAAGCCTGACAAAGCACCGCCAGCCATGCTATTAAACAGTGTGGGTCGAATAGCTTTGAGTCGAAAAAACAAAAACGCACAACTCAGAAGAATCAAAAAGCCTGAAAGTAAAAATTCAAGTGTTTTTTTATCCACGTATCGGCTCAGCCAGGCACCTACCAGAACCAGAGCCAAAGCCGGAAGCCCCATGTTGATAAGTAGTTTTTTATCAACGCCTTTCCTGAACAGGACCATTTTTGAGACATTACTTGAAAGATGAAATAGTGCTGTAACACCCAATACCGAATAAAAATCAAGAAAAAAACCTGCGATGGGAACAAAAAATAACGACGAACCAAAGCCCCCTATTGTGCCGAGAATTTCGGCCAGTAAAGACAACAGTATAAAATACCCCAGATGCTCCAACGACACAAATATAAGCGGCTTTGCCGCTTCAATCATCAGCGCCCAGTTTTTTAAACCAGAGGAAAGCCATCCAAAGCCCCAAAACCAGAGCCACAGTAAATATAACTGGTAATAGGCTCTGCAATTCCTCTTTAAACCATACGCCGCCTGCCAGACCAAAAAGGAACACACAAACTTTAAATGTCCATAGCTGATAGTTAGACCAGGTGGTTTTTCTGCTTAAAAAATTCATATCAAAAAAAATAGGAGCCGCGTACAGTTTGCCTATACTGTGTCTTTTCTATTCCGACAACAGCATCTCTCACCATTTGGCAAACCCCGCGGCTCCAGCTTCATTAAATTATTCCTTATCAATTTCTTTATTCGATCGCGGATTTGTGTCTTTCCCTTTTGAAACCACCAGTCGGAGTATGCCATCCTGATACACAATATCAACCATACTGGAATCTCCAAGTTCAGGAAGTTTAATAGAACGGGACAAAATATTCAATACCAAATCCCTGCTCATAATACTCTCACTGTCCACAATATTTTCTCTTTTTCTTTCAGCACTCACAGTAAGCATATCACCCAGCAACTTCACTGTAAATTCGTTTTGATTATATCCCGGCGCTGCAAATTCAATTTTATATTCCTTTTTTGTTTCTCTGATATTAAATATTGGTGCATTTGAGTTAACTTCATGGTCACCCGAAGGCTTTTTAGAAAAACGTTTGGTTTCAAAAAAATCTGAAAACACAGAGGGAAACATCCTGTTTCTTTTATCCAAAACTCCCTTCATTAATTATTTTTGTCTTCTCGA
>CALMNJ010000211.1 GCA_937868675.1 uncultured Bacteroidota bacterium
ACAGGATTCTATGAGCGAGGGCGGAATTTCCATTTAAAGTCTTTCTGTAGTTCTTACCTTACAGTTAATACAAACTTAAGGTTGGGTAAAATGCAACGTAAGAGGTAAATATTCTCTTTTGCCGAATTTACTCAAAAAAACCCCGGTTTCAGGGGCAAAAAGACCTTATTTAATAGGCCAATACCGCTTCCCGGGGGGTTTGGTTGGGTGTTTTACAGGATTTTAACCAATACTCGGGTCCCGGAGTATAAACTTTCGGAGCAAATTAAGAGATGCCTGAGCGGTCATTATAATATTTCGCTGTCGGTTATCACCGAACCTGAATTTCATGGCAAGTACCTTTTCATGGCTTGCCACTGCCACCCAAACGGTACCAACCGGCTTTTCGGCAGTGCCGCCGGTGGGGCCCGCGATGCCCGAGATAGAGAGGGCGTAGTCGCTCTTAAAGGTTTTCAAGGCGTTCTTAGCCAGTTGTTCAACACACTCTCTACTTACTGCACCAACGCTTGTAAAAACATCCTAATCAACCTTCACCAAACAATGCTTTGCCTCATTGGTATAAGGTACAATGGCACCTTTAAAAATTTCAGAGGCGCCGGCAATAGCTGTAAATAAAGAAGATATATAGCCACCTGTACAACTTTCGGCCACCGCCAGTGTTTTGCCTTTTTCGCGAAGCAGGTCGCTCACAATCTTTTCGATGCCTGGCGGTTCGGCGCCATACTCCTCGTATCCGAAAATATATTTTTCAATCATGGGCCTCAGCGACACAATCTCATTTTCAACACGCTGCATCAGATCATCCGTATTTTCGCCGTATGTTGAGAGCCGCAGCCGTACTAAACCCGGTTGAGGCAAATAAGCCAGTTTAATGTTTTTCGGCGCCAGCGCATCTTCCCAGGATTCAATAATTTCGGCCAGCGCGCTTTCGCCTATACCCTGGGTTAACACTGTTTTGTGGTATATTTTGGGAAGTTTGTTTTCGCGCACAATTTTGGGTAAAACGGTTTGCGTCATCATGTCCTTCATTTCAAAAGGTACACCAGGCATGCTCACAAACACGGTGTTGTTTTTTTTCATCCACATACCGGGTGCGGTGCCGCTTGAGTTCCGTATTACTAAACACCCTTCGGGCACAAAGGCCTGTTGACGATTTATTTCAGTTAGCTCACGCCCCCGTTTTGTAGAAAACGAAGAAACGTCTTCAAGCACCGTTTCATCGAGCACTAGGGTTACATTAAAAAACTCAGCAAAGGTTTTTTTGGTGATATCGTCTTTAGTAGGCCCGAGTCCGCCTGTGATAAAAACAAAATCGGCCCGCTTCATGGCATCATTAAACGCGGCAATAATTTCCTGTGCGTTGTCTGACACGCTGGCCATGTGCGCTACTTTTATTCCGGCAAGATTAAGCTGCTGCGCTATCCAAACGGTGTTAGTATTTACGATCTGTCCAATCAGTATTTCGTCGCCTATGGTAAGTATCTCGGCTCTCATATTCTAATATTCACAAAAATTAAAACATTGAATTTAAGTATAAGTTTATCTTTGACAGAAGCAAATATTAAACACTTATGAAAAAACTAAGCATCCTGCTGCTCGTATGTACCAGTTTGATGGCGCATTCACAGAAACTGAAAGGGCTCGTCAACAAGGATAGTCTTTCCAAAAAGGTAAAAACGATTGCAGGTGGTGGCTCAGGAACAAAGCTCACCAACGAAGAGGTGATTAAGGGTTTAAAGGAGGCCTTGTCTGTGGGTACAAACAAATCGGCTGATGCGGGAAGCAAAGCAGATGGCTTCTACAAAAATCCACTCATTTTTATTCCCTGGCCGGACGAGGCTAAGGAAATGAAAGAAAAATTATTGAGCCTTGGTTTCGAGAAAAAAATAAATGAGTTTGAGATGAGCCTGAACAGGGCCGCTGAAGAGGCTTCAAAAAAAGCCGCGCCGGTTTTTCTGGACGCTATTACCAACATGAGCCTTCAGGATGGCTTTAAGATTTTGAAGGGCAACGACACCGCCGCCACAAATTATCTGCGCTCAGCAACCTATGAGCCGCTCAGGCAAAAATTCCTTCCCATTGTGAAGGAAGCCATCGAGAAAGTAAAAGTTACCAGTTACTGGAATCCATTGGTTACATCCTACAATAAAATCCCTTTCGTGAAAAAGCAGAATCCCGATCTGGAAGCATATGTAACCACGAAAGCCATAAACGGCCTGATGCTGATGATTGCCAACGAGGAACGCAACATACGCAAGAACCCTGCAGCAAGGGTAAGCGAGATTTTAAAAAAGGTGTTCGGTAATTAATACCACCAGGGTATTTATTGAGTTTTGGCTTCAGCCGCTTTTACGCGCCGGATAAATTCGGATGTGGTAAGCGTGTTGTTTTTTATGAGCCAGAGCCCATAATCATCCAGTTTTTGCATCGAGAAACTGCTGTCGGCTGGCAACACCTGGTTAAGCTCGAATGTTGACGACAGATACACAAAATGCCCGTGTACTTTGTTTTGGTTTTTTTCCCTCACCCAATAGCGCCGTTCTGAATTGGTTTCTTCAGTTTCGGGGAAGTCGCTGTGCACGGCCGGGCCGCCATAATCCAGAAAGGTGTTTAACCAAAAGCTGTTGGAGACCAGAAAAAAGTCACAATTATTTTTTTTGCAAACCTGTCCGTAAAAATCAATGGCCTCAAGCGCAGTATGCAACGAAACAAGATGCACACCGAACCAGATATTTTCGCGCGTGTGAAATGCCACAGCCGTTTTGAGATTCGCCATTTTGTAGCCACCGTAACTTGCCGAAACAATACAGGCCAGTATAAGTAATTTGCGCGGACGCAACGGCATGAGCACGATCAAAAAACAGAAAAGCAATGGCAAGCCGAGATACATGCGGCTGTATGAGTAAAAGGGCCACAGCCGTCCGTCCTGCATTTTGCCAAGAAAAAACGTGAGGCATACAAATGCAAAAACGGAAACAACAGTGTAAAACACTTTTTTTTCCCAGAACCTGAACACAAAACCAAACAAAAGCAGGTATATCAACGCCAGCGAGCCGAACCGCACGGTAAAGAAATTAACGTGCGAAAAAAGATTGTTGACCGAAAGCAGATTGGTGAAAAAATGAGTAAACCCAAACCCTGGGGTCACACCAAGCACCACATACGACGGATGTTTTAAATAAAACCCTTCAACGGCATAAAATAGAAATAAAAAGAACAGGAGGGCAGCGCCACATATCATGTAAAATCGCGGCAATTTATAATGATGCAAAAACAAGAACACAAAAAACGGAACGCTCACCAGCGAGGAGTTGGGATTGACAAAAAAACCGATTACAGCCAGCACAGCATTCATGGCAAGCCACTTCATGTTTTGCGGATGAAGCAGCGATACCACAAAAAAACTGCAAAAGAACACGCCTCCCGCAAAGCCCCGTGGAAGGGAACTCATGATGTCGTAGGCCTGATTTAAACAAAGCGGCACACACAATACCAGAACGGCATTAGTAATCTTGTTTTTACGAAATAAAAAGAATGCCGTGAACAGAAATGGAAACACTGCGATAAAATGGGTGGCGGCAGGCAATGCGTAATAAACCGGTATGCCGCACCAGATAAGCGGTACGGCTACCAGGCCTTCAAAAAAAGTATTATAGTTTTGTCCGTAAAAACGGGGCTCCATAAATATCCCATGTGCGTAGTCAACGGCCCCTGCCCACATAAAAGGCTGGTCAGAGTCAATGTAGTGAATGTTGATTTGGCCGAAAACTAAAATTCTGTTTACGAGCACAAAGGCAAGCGATACGAAAAAAAGAAGCTTCCATAACAAGGGCGTTTTGTGAGGTGTTATGTTGCTCTCGGTATTCATGCCCATTTTTGAAGTGCTGCGCCAGGTTTAAAAAAACGTTCAATCTTTTTTTCAGTTTCAGTATCTGTTTTGAGTTGCGGGGCATGATGCGGCTTTTTGCGGGCATCAACAATAAATGGTCCTTTACAACCCCAGTGCTTGTTGCTGATAAATTCGCCCACACCATAAATGTCGTGACTTGGGTTGCTGCGTGTATAGGTAATCCACAGGTAATCATTCAGCCCCTGCGGTCCGCGGTCAAATTCAAAATCATCATAAAGCACGATCTGAACAATACCATCCATCATTCCGGCCTTGTTTTGGAGCAAAACACATAAGCCGGCAATTTCTTTTTTAGCAGTATCCTGATTTGTAAACGGTTTAAATTTTAATGCAAGCACGCCGTGCAAAGGCATCAGGGCATCACTCACCTCAGCAAAGGTGGTAATCCCATCCGGAACCTTTTGTACAAGCTCTCTTTTCTTTTCGCCGAAGGCCGCCACCACCAGTTTGCTTCCCTCGTTAAGGCCGTCTCCACTGTAATCCAGGGTATCAATTGTAGTGCGGGTATAAAAATGTAAATCACGGGTGGTATCAATGCGCTCGAAAACAAATTTCAAAAATTCTTTTGCGTCCTGGCAATTGAGGCCGGTGTTTTCGTCGGCGGCGATGAACAGATATTTTGCCAGACTTAACTGCCCGGTTCCCAGTATTCTGTTGGCTTGTGTAAGTAACTCGGCGGGTCTTTTGTTGATAAGATATGGAGTATAGCGCTCGCTGCCCACGGCCAGCAGCAATGGATGTACGCCGGCCGCATCCACCGCATGAACTTCTTTCACGCCGGGAATTTCGTTCGGAATGGAGCTTCCACTGAGTTCGTGAATCAGTGCCCCAAACGCTGTATCTTCCTGCGGAGGCCGTCCTACAACAGTAAAAGGCCAGATGGCATTTTTCTTCGCGTACACTTTGTGTACACGCATAAGCGGGAAGGGGTGCTGCAAACTGTAGTAACCCAAATGGTCGCCAAATGGTCCTTCGGGCTTGTTGTCGCCGGGATGAACTTCGCCGGTAATAACAAAATCGGCATCCAGCGAAACACAGTATCCGTCAACATAAGCATAGCGGAACCTGCGCCCGCCAAGCGCTCCTGCAAAGGTAAGCTCGCTGATGCCTTCGGGCAGTGGCATCACGGCGGCCAGGGTATGCGACGGAGGCCCTCCTACAAAAATGCTCACTTTAAGGGGTTTGTTTTTGGCATTACTTTTTGTTTGATGGATACCAATGCCCCTGTGTAACTGGTAGTGAAGTCCTATCTCCCGATTAATGGTGTAGTGATTGCCGTTGAGCTGAATTCGGTACATGCCCAGATTGGAATTCATCACACCCGGTTTATCAATGTCTTCCGAGTACACCTGAGGCAAGGTTACAAAAGCCCCGCCATCCATAGGCCAGTGTTTTATAAGCGGCAGGTCGGCAATGTTGATTTCGGTAAAGCCGCCCGAACTGAAAGAGGAACGGCGCGGAAGCGCATTAATGGCGGCAAGTCCGGTGGCTGCATATTTAAATGGTTTACGCAGGGCGCTGAGCGGGTTGTTTCGCAACTCCACCATTTCCTGCATTTTATGGAAGGTGTTGCGAAACATAAATTTGCTTCGATCGTGTGTACCAAACAGATTACTCACAGCCATGTAGCGCGAGCCTTTCACCTTTTCAAACAAAAGTGCCGGCCCATTTTTTGCAAATATCCTCAGATGCACCGCTGCCATTTCCAGATTCGGGTCAATCTCCTCTTTGATTCTCACCAGATGGCCATTTTTTTCAAGGTCGGCCACGCATTCCTGTAAACTGCGATAGTTCATGGTAAAACGATTTGCTTCGCTACTTTTATTTAGCTTTGTGAAGGTATTAATTTTATATCATGTTATATTTCTTGCAGAGTGGAGAGGGTGTCAGGAAACTGATTCCGAGCGCCGAGCTTGTTAAGGAAAAAATAGCCGACAAAGAGCAGCTCATCAACACCTATTTCGATCTTGCAATCAGGGGGCTGGTGGATTATGCACCCAAGGTGGTATCGGCCATTATTGTTCTGTTTATTGGCCTCTGGCTCATCAAAAGAATTGCCCGCCTTTCGGAAAAGGCCATGACCCGGCGAAGCCTCGACGTTAGTCTCCGGACATTTCTGAGAAGCCTCATCAGCATAGGGCTTAAAATTATTCTCATTGTTACGGTGGCCGGCATGATGGGTATTGGAACCGCCAGCTTTGTTACCATACTCGGTGCCGCCGGCCTGGCGGTGGGTCTGGCCCTGCAGGGCTCGCTCAGTAATTTTGCGGGTGGGGTACTCATTCTTATTTTTAAACCGTTCAGGGTAGGCGATAGCATTGAGGCGGGCGGTCAGAGCGGCGAAGTGAAGGAGATACAGATATTCAACACCATTTTACTTACAGCCGATCACAAAACCGTTATCCTCCCAAACGGTCCGCTATCAAACGGCACTATTGTAAACACCACGCGTCATGGTAATTTAAGAATTGATATCCATTTAAAGGTAAGCGCCGAAAACAATCTCGAAAATGTAAAAACACGTATTACTGAAGTACTGGAACAAAACGAAAAGGTGCTGAAGGAGCCAGGTGCGCGCATTTTTATTGGTAAAGTCACCGATGGCGCCGTGGATATAAACGTGAAACCTTACTGCCGGCCTGACGACACGGTGCAGCTGAGCAGTGAGTTGTATCAGCAGCTTAAAATGGCGTTCGAAAAAAACAAAATAAAAGATCCTGTTCCGCAACGGATTGTTCATTCGCGATAAATGAAAATATCAGAGGCACAAAAAGCGGTTGACCGCTGGATAAAAAAATATGGCGTGAGGTATTTTAACGAACTTACCAATACGGCCATTTTAATGGAGGAAGTAGGCGAAGTGGCTCGTATCATGGCCAGGCGTTATGGTGAGCAAAGTGAGAAGGAAAGCGACAAGGCAAAAGACCTGGGCGATGAAATGGCCGATGTGCTGTTTGTGCTGATTTGCCTGGCTAACCAAACCGGCATTGATCTGGAAAAGGCGCTTGAAGCAAATTTTAAAAAAAAGGCGGGGCGGGATAAAGACAGGCACAGAAACAATCAAAAATTAGTTCCTCAAAAAAAGCCCCGTAAATCGGTACCCGGGATTAAAAAGGCACAAAACTCAGCCCGACCATGAAATTGAATTTCTGGCTCGCATAACGGTCCCAGCGGTAATAGCGCTGAGCGGCAATGTTATTGAAACGCGCAAACACACTCAGCATTTTGCTGTACCGGTACTCGGCTTCAAGATTCATATCGGCCCAGCCTTTTATCAGTTTGGGCTGATACGTAGTGGTTCCGTTGTCCGATTTCTGACCCAGCGCCCACTGATTACCCATAATAAACAAATCGGCTTTTACTACCAGTTTGTTCAGTACATTGTAGTTTCCTGAAAAGGTGAGATCAAAATCGGGCCGGTGATAAGCTCTTGTTACTGTTTTGGTTTTGTAGAGATAATAATTTCCTTTGCCGGTAAGGCTTAGTTTTTCCTGCACCTGATGACGGATGGTTCCGCTGACATTTACTACCGAAGCATCGTCGTAGATAACGCTGAACATATTGTTGATGAGGTTATTCCCGCTGTAATCAATGACATAAAAATACAGGTTGTCGCACACCGAATAGGTAACGCGGGCATCGTAGTTGGTGCGGCTGCTGAGATTTCCTTTTAATCCGCCCGTTACCGTGTACTTATTATTGGTGTTCTTATAGCTTAATGTAGTATCAACAAAGGGGTTTTCGCGGCTCAGCGAGCGAAAACTGTTTTTTATTAAACCGCCGCCAACCGACAAATAAGGCGTAATCATGTTTTCGTAAATATCGTACTCAAAGTTGCCAATACCATAGATGTGAAATTCCGTTTTGTTTCCAAACTTGTCAATGGTAATGGCAGGGCCAATATCTGCTTTCCATTTTTTTCCGGTACCCTGCCATCCTGGATTAAGCGTGAAAATAAAATTATTGATGGTGTCGTTGCTTTGTTTATGATTGTAAAAATCACCCAGCACACGCACGTAAAGATTCTCCTTATTAATAAACATATTACCCAACGCATTCAGCCGTATGTTGTTCTCGGCTTCGCGGTGCAGATTCTGAAGGTTGTAATAGCTCAGGCTGACGGTGTGATTAATGTGAGTGCTGTCGGTGTAATGGCTTTGCAGCATTAGTTTGGGCTCAAACAACTGATAACGCTGTTTTGTAAAATCATTTTTCAGTTTATTCAGCGAAGTGTCGTACCCATAATAATGCACTACGTTGCGGTCGTAATTAAAATCGGCAGACAAGGTGTGTTTGCGGTAGAATTTTTTCCCATACACATTAACAGCGTTTTCGCTGAAACCACCGTAGCCCGAATTATCCAGGTGCGTTGTGCTTGAGAAATGCCTCAGGTGAGCGCCGTAGTTACTTTCCCTCGAACGGGTACTGCTTATCCAATATTCGGCATACGGCATATTGTAGATTGGGGCATAACCTACTTTGAGCAGGGATTTGTATAATTTATGGAGCGACTCGTTTCCGATTTTTGCCGCTTCTACTTGCTGCACCTGATACTTGGGGAAAAGCGGATTGCTGGTGATGCCGTATTTAAGATCGGTTACTTTTTTCACCGTGTCTCTTATTTCCGGAACATCCGAAAACTTGATGGCGTCTTTCACAGAGGGTGAAAATGTACTTGTGGCAGTAAAGGTCTGCTCGCTTTGTCCAAGGGTGGTGAGCACAAACAAAAACGTAAGCAGGGCAACAAGCAGGTATTCAAAGCGTTTTTTATCACGCTCACTAAGCCGCAACTCTTTATGAAATTCTGTGAGCGAGTAAGTTTTATTTTGGTTCATCTGCCTTTGGTTGTTGTGGAGTTGGTGGGGTGCTGCCCGGATTGTTTTCAGCTGGGGCACTTGCAGGAGGTTCACCAATCAACTGGTTAAAGGTGGTAGTATCGGTGGCGTTGGTTGATGGCGCAAGGCGTAACTGTTCTATTACCGGTGCTGTGTTTTCTTCCAGTTTTTTCTTCGCAGCCTGTTCTTTTGCGTTAAGTGCTTCTAATTTTTTTGTGGCCTCGTCAAGATATTCCTGCTTTGGTTTTCCTTCAATGATGGTTTCAAGCATCACACGGGCATCGGCATCATCGCCTTTGGCGAGGTAAGCGTCGGCCTGTAAAAGCAAAGCTTTATTATTCCAGTCATCGTTAGTGTATTCGTAACTCACCAGTTTGTTCACGGTTTTCTCAACTTCTTTAAAGTCTCCTTTTTTAAGTTGAATTTTGGCGATATAGTAATAAGCTTCGGCCCCCGTAACGTTTTTAGACGTTTTGGTGATGGCTTTAAACTCGGTCAGGGCGTCGTCCAGTCTACCGGTTTCGTAAAGTGAACGGGCCTTAATGTATTTTGCTTCGGCCTGCTGCTGCGGCGTGAGCTTTTCGTTGTTCAGCACTTTGCCGCTTTCGGTCAGCGCGGTCTCAAACTGGTTCAGATAAAATGAACAGCGCATGGCACCAAAACGCCCTGATGTTTTGTTTTGAGGATTCTCGGCCACATCCTGCAATTGAAGAAACAATGGGAGTGCTTCCTGGTATTTTTTATCTTTATAATAAATGTATGAGGCGCGCGTTAGTGCCAGCTCGGTATTTAAACTTCTTGGCCGTTCAATAATAAACAAATAACCGGGCAGTGCTTTTTCAGTTAACCCTTTTGTATAGGCGCACTCGGCATAACTGAACTGGGCTTCGGTGATGTGCTTCCCGTTTGCAAACTGTTTAATGTATGATTCCCAGAGGGGCATTGCATTATCGCAGCTTTTATCCTCATAATAAGCTTTGGCGGCAGCTTTATATGTTGAGGCTTCCAGAGCGTCGTCATTTAGCGGATCACCAACGGATTCAAAATATTTTTTCATTCCGTCAAGATCACCTTTGGCCTCAAAGATTTTTTTCACGCTCTTCAGAACTTCTTTGGCAGCCTCACTCTTGCTATCCACCTTCACAAATTTGTCGAAGTACTCAAACGCTTTGTCGTCTTCCTTGCGGTTGTAATAGACATTACCCAGTTGGGCATAACAGGTGGTAGCGTAAGTAGAGGTTGGATAGTTTTTAAGGATTTTTTCGTAATAGGCAATGGCCTGGTTGTCGTCGTTAAGATTTAAGTGGTAGGTTTCAGCAATTTCCATCAGGGTGGCCGCCATGTAGTCGGAGCCGGGATAGTTGTTTTCTATTTTTTGCAAACCGGCAAGCTTTTCACTGTAATTTTTGCGTGCCCCGTCGCAAATTGATTTTTGATACAGGGCGTAATCCACATCCAGCTTGTTTGCGTTTATCGCATTTTTATAGTAGTCCGAAGCCTGCCCTACGTCTTTGTTCATCAGATAGCAATCCGCAACGCGAAGATTGGCGTCCACAATTTTGTTTTCGTCGTATTTGTTTTTGCTTAATAAAAACTTTCTGAATGAAATGTTGGCATTTGTATAATCGTCCTTATCATGCCTTTGCAAATACGCATATCCAAGGGCATAATTGCTCAAATCGTATTCGGGCAACTGGGTGGAGCCCTGCGTGACCTGAAATTTCTTCCAGGCTTCAATGGCGGTATTGTAATCTTTGCGAATAAACGATATTTCGGCCAGCCAGTACTGGCTTAGTCCGTTTAACTTAAAGTCGCTGTTCTGCGCCAGTGATTTTTTAAATTGTTTTTCAGCATTATCCAGATCGCCGTTGTTGAACAACTCTACGCCCCTGAAATAAATTAGTTTCTGGTAAGTGTATTTCAAAACCGGGTCAATGTTTTGCATACTTTCAATACTTTGAATGGCCTGCTCGTAATTTTTAGAGGTTGAGTACACATTAATGAGCAGGTTGTAGCATTCTTCACGGCGTGGCGATTGCGGATATTCTCTCAGATATTTATTAAGGCTTTTAACCGCTTCGTTGTAAGGACTAAAGTCCAGTTCGTAGCTCAGCTTGGCAAAGCTAAACAGGGCATCTTCGGTAATTTTTTTGTCAAAGTCAATCTGGTAGGCGCTGTAAAAGGCGTTCTTTGCTTTTAATCTTTCCCCCATTTTAATATAACAGTCGGCCATGTGGTACCAGGCATTTTGTGCAATGCTGTCTTTGCCTTCCACCGATTTCTGGAAGTTGTTTATGGCTCCCGCATAATCTTTGTTTTTGTATGAACAAAAGCCAAGGACGTAATTGCCCTGCTGATTGAGTCCTGAGCCAAGTTCGGTTTTCTTTAGAAAAGTGAGCGCATTCGAAAAGTCCTTTTGGTTAAAATAGCTTTCGCCGATCATCCTGTTTATTTCGCTTTCTTTCTGAATGTTGATGCTGTCTTTTAAAAGTTTGGGCGCTTCTTTCACCACCCGGTCATATTTACCCTGAATAAAATAGATCTGCGTGATGTAATAAGGAACCACCGGCCCGAAGGTTTCGTCTTTTACAAGTTTATTAAAGCCCTGTAAGGCAATTTCATGATTTTTTTGCTTGTATGAGATGTGCGAGTAGTAGTACAAGGCCGGCTGGGCATATTTGTTTTCCTTGTCCTTTATCTCAAAAAAATCGGCTTTGGCTTTTTCGTCATTACCGGTAATAAAGTAGCTGTATCCCCTTTTGAAGCGTAACTCGGCTTGTTCTTCTTTTAGCAACCTCTGCAATTCGGTTTTTTCAAAGTACTCGAGCGCCTCGTTATATTTTTTCTTTCGGTAATTCGATTTGCCGAGGTAAAAATATGCGTCATTTACATGAGTATTCCAGGTATAATCGCTTATGAACTGTCTCATAAGCCATTCGCTGTCCTTATTAAATAATTCAATACCGCAGGCTGCGGCATAATACTTTGCATCCGCCCTCAGCGATGGGGAATGCGATACCTGTGTGTATTCGTAAAACGTTTTTTGGGCGGACGAAAATTGTTTCTTATCAAACAACTCAAGCCCCTCCTTGTAAAGATGATCGGGATCGTTGTAAAACTGTGTTTTTTGAGCGTTGGTTTCGACCGTCCAAAGCACATGACACAACAACACACTTACTATACTAAGTTGCTTCATTAAAGGGATACGTCTGGTAAAATTTTAGCTCAATAAATTTACTTTTGTGCAAGGTGTGCCTGAGTTGTATTGGATTACAGTTATTAACCCGGTGGTGTTGATATTGGTATAACAGAGGCTTCGGCAAAAGATACAATACACATAATTTAGTTCACTGTTATGAGCGAACTCATCGAGTTTAAAGACCTCACCATTTTTCAGGACAATCGCCCGATTGTGGGAGAGGTAAACGTGGTTGTAAAAAAGGGAGAATTTGTCTATCTGCTGGGAAAAACAGGAAGCGGAAAAAGCACCCTGCTTCGTGTGATATATGGCGATGTGCCTGTAAATAAGGGAATGGGAAGGGTTTGTGGTTTTGATGTCACACACCTCAAGCCCCGCGAAATACCTTTCCTGCGCCGCAAGCTGGGTATTGTGTTCCAGGACTTTCAGTTGCTTGGCGACCGGAGTGTTTACGATAATCTGAAATTTGTGATGCGGGCCACCGGATGGCGTGATGAAGCAAAAATTAAGGAACGCATTTCGGATGTGATAAAAAAAGTGGGTCTGGAAGGAAAGGAAATAAAAATGCCGCATGAACTGTCGGGTGGCGAACAGCAGCGCGTTGCCATTGCACGGGCACTGGTAAACGACCCTGAATTGATTCTGGCCGATGAACCTACCGGAAATCTTGACCCCGAAACTTCAGAAGAAATTTTGAAATTGCTCAAACAACTCAGCGAAAGCGGTAAAACCGTACTGTTTGCAACTCACGATATGCTTGTGTATAACAAGTTTAAGTCGCGCACACTTTGGTTTGAAGGTGGTCGGGTAGTTGAGAAAAATTAGTATTGTTTTATTCGCTCGCTGAATTCCTGCGGCGTTACTGCCTCTTTCAGTTCATAAGTCCCGATGCGTGTCCGGCAAAGTGCCGTGAGGTGAGCGCCGCTCCGAAGTGCTGCGCCGTAATCGCGCGCCAGACTGCGGATGTAGGTGCCTTTGCTGCATTCTACCCTGAAATGTACAAGCGGCATCTCCACGCCGGTAATTTCAAAGGTTTTAATTTCAATCTCTCTTGGCTTTATTTCAGCCTCTACGCCTTGACGCGCGAGCTCATAAGCACGCTTGCCATCTATCATCACTGCACTGAAGGCAGGTGGTATCTGTTGTATTTTGCCGGTGAAGCTTTTGGTTGTTTCTAGCAGTAATTGCTCGGTAATGTGGCTGGTAGCGAACACCTGATCGATCGGTTTTTCAAGATCGAAGCATGGCGTGGTGGCGCCTATAAAAAAAGTACCGGTGTACTCTTTTTCCATGCCCATGAGGGTGTTGATTGTTTTTGTTTTTTTTCCGGTACATACAATCAGCAGCCCGGTTGCAAGCGGATCCAGTGTGCCTGCATGACCCACTTTTGGTTTGGTTTTGATGCCGTTCACAATCAGCGATGGGTGCTGCTTAATGGCGTGTTTTAGTTTATTCACAGCCTGAAAGCTGCTCCAGGTTAGCGGCTTGTTGAGCAGGATCAGCTCTCCGGAATAAAAATCAAAATTCATGTGCGGACCGGGGTGTGACTTTAAAAAACCTCACGGGCCACGGCTTTTGTTGATTCTGAAGCGCCCATGGTGTAAAAGTGAATGCAGGGCACCCTGGCTTTTACAAGTTCTTTGCTCTGCGCTATGCACCATTCAATACCTACCTGGCGTATGGCAGCGTCATCCCTGCAGGTTTCGAGCTGCTCGTAAAAGGGATGAGGGATGTCAATGTGAAAAACTTTCGGCAGCGTTGTAATTTGTTTTTTGCCGCTCAGAATTTTAAGACCGGGTATGATCGGAACATGTATGCCGTTGTCTCTGCAGAGCTCAACAAAGTCGAAATATTTTTTATTGTCGAAGAACATTTGTGTAACAATGTATTCGGCACCGGAATCCACTTTGGCTTTCAGGAATTTCATATCGCTGATCATGTTGGGCGCTTCAAAATGTTTTTCGGGATAACCGGCCACGCCCACACAAAAATTGGTTGGGGAGGCTTCTTTCATTTCCTCGTCAAGGTATTTGCCACTGTTCATGTCGGCAATTTGTTTTACCAGGTCGAGCCCGTATTTGTGCCCGTTTGGCTCCGGAACAAAAGCAGGTTCGGTTTTAATGCTGTCGCCGCGAAGCGCCAGCACATTGTCAATACCCAGAAACTGAAGGTCAATGAGTGCATTTTCAGTTTCTTCGCGTGTAAAGCCACCGCAAATAATGTGCGGCACGGCTTCCACGTCGTATTTATTCATAATGGCCGCACAAATGCCAACCGTGCCCGGACGTTTACGGATACTCACTTTTTCAAGATAGCCGCCATCGCGCTTTTTGTATATATACTCTTCCCGGTGATAGGTAACATCCACGAAGGCAGGCTTGAATTCCATCAGCGGATCAATGCTGTCGTAAATACTTTGAATGCTTTTGCCTTTCAGTGGCGGCAAAATCTCGATCGAAAAAAGTGTTTTTTGGCTTTGATTTAGTTTCTCTGTCAGTTTCATAAGGCTTCTTTATTGCAGAAGTCGCGTCATCGCATATCAGTGATTTATCGAAACAATCTGTTTAATTTCAGGTACGGCGCGCCTGATGGTTTCTTCGATGCCTGAGCGCATGGTCATGTGGCTCATGTTGCAGGTTTTACAAGCACCTTTCAGCGCTATCTTCAGGGTTTGGTCGGCGGTTATTTCAACCACTTCAATATTGCCTCCGTCAGCCTCCAGGTAGGGGCGAATCGTGTCAAGCGCTTCTTCAACTTTTCTGTACAGGGCTTCCATTTTAATATAGGATGTAAAGATACGTCTAAAGCGCATAACCGCAAAGAAAGCCAAACCGGCTTATCGTGTTTAGTGCATCAGGGCGCCCCGCCGCAATCACCCTTCCATATGGCGGCGGCCGGGCCGCTGCGGGCTCACGGCCTCCTCGGCCTTTCAAAATAATACCGCTGGCCTGCGGGGGCTAAACCCTCCGCGTCCCTGGCGCGGCATAGCGGCTCATCCAACTTTGTAAACGGCATCCCGTTAAAAGATCATTTTAGTTCGGAATGAAACTGCAGGCTCTCTTTTCTGATTTGGCGGCTACGCGAAATTTAGTGTACTTTGTTTTTAATGGAAGACACATTGATTTTTGGTACCCGTGCCGTAATCGAAGCACTGAATGCGGGCCGCGACGTGGAAAAGATACTCATTCAAAAAGGCCTGTCAAATGAACTGTATAACCAGCTCCGCCAGGCACTGCGCGGACAAACGGTACCGCTTCAGTTTGTTCCTCCCGAAAAACTGCGCCGGCTTACCGACAAAAATCATCAGGGAGTTATTGCTTTTTTAACGCAGATCAATTACTACCAAACCGAAGATTTGTTGCAGCAGGTTTTTGAACAGGGCCGCACACCACTGGTATTGGTGCTCGACCGTGTTACCGATGTTCGCAACTTTGGTGCAATTGCCCGCACAGCCGAATGCGCCGGAGTGGATTTTATAATTATTCCCTCGCGTGGCGCTGCCCAGATAAATGGCGGTGCTATTAAAACCTCGGCAGGCGCACTTCACCGCATAAAGGTTTGCCGGGAAGATAGCGGCATTCTCCATCGTGCCTATCCGTTTGCCTGTATCAGGCTCAAAGCTTTCTATTTCCTCTATCTCGTCACCAAAAAAGGTTACACGGTAACCATAATCAACATAGGGCAGGTTCACATCCACTGT
>CALMNJ010000212.1 GCA_937868675.1 uncultured Bacteroidota bacterium
CATTGAGCTCACGCAATATATCAGCCGGATTGGTGACTTTCGGTTCGTTTACCACACGGTTAAGTATATTATAACCAATAAGGCGGATAAACGCGCCTGGCACACCATGTCCGGTGCAATCAATTGCCGCAATGATTGAGAACTTTTCAAAACGTGAAAACCAGTAAAAGTCGCCGCTCACAATATCTTTGGTGAGGTAAAAAACAAACGAATCGGGCAGGTGTTTACGAATAAACTCTTCGCGGGGTAAAATGGCCTGCTGAATGCGGCGGGCGTAGTTAATGCTGTCAGTTATATCCTTGTTCTTCTGGCTGATTATCTGTTCCTGTCGTTTGGATTCAGACACATCCGTATCAATAATAATAAGTTTTCTGAGCTCCCCGTCATCGCCGAAAATGGGTGTTAGGGTTGATGACTCCCATACTTCAAAACCAGAACTGATGTGTTTGTTGAGCGATTCGTACTTTACCGACTGCCTGTTGTTTATTGCGGTTTGTATAATTTCTCTGATCTCTGGATTATTACTGATTTGGTAAACGTTGTCACCAAATCTTTCTCTGAGCTCTCCTTCGGTAATATTATTCCGCTTAAAGAAACTCTCGTTAACAAATTCGAGCCTGCCCTGCGGGTCAAGTATCCATACCACATTATCGGTTCGGCTGGCCACCAGCGACAACTGCTCAAGTTCTTTGTTTTTTTCAGCAATCACATTGGACTGTTCTTCTATTTCGCGAGTGCGCTCGGCCACCCTCTGTTCGAGCAACAGGTTTTCTTTTTGCAGCGCCTGCAGGCGGTAACGTACAAACACGTAAATCACCAGAATACCACTGGCAACGATAAGCAGCCAGAACCACCAGCGTTTCCACAGTGGTGTTGCAATTTCGAATATAAATTCGGCAGGTTCGCTCCACACGTCCTCCTCGTTGCGTGTTTGTACAACAAAGGTGTAACTACCCGGCCCCAGATTATTATAACTCGCCGATTTTCCTTCGCTGACGATTTGCCAGTTTTCTTCAAGCCCCTTTAGCTTGTAACGAAAAAGAAGTTTATCGGGGTTTTTGAGCCAGACGCCCTGAAAGTTTATTGAAATATTGTTCTGATCATACTTTAAATAACGTACCGAATCGGTATTGAACGGCTTGTAATTTACCAGCAGGCCGCTAATGACTGCAGTAGGCTTAACAGTGTCTGACGATTCCTTTTCTGTTCTGAAAATAAGAATGCCCTTTCCGGTTCCTGAATAAATACATCCGCCTGAATAACTCACCGCATTGAGACTGGGTTCAATATCAAAATCAAACAAATCATAATAACTCACTGTGTTATCAAGGCAGTTTATTTTATCTATACCGCGCGAATTAAATGCATAAAGAGTGTTGTCAACGGCTATAATCTGTGATGGCTGCAAATCGCGCAGCCCTCCCTCCATGTCTATTTTCAGGATACTATCCCCCTTTATTTTTAATATACCGTCCGCACTGGTAACAGCCCAAACATTTTCATACTTGTCCTTGCAAAGGGAGAATACCGTTGCGGAACTGAATTTTTTATTGGCTGTTAGATTCGAAAACCTGCCATTCTCCAGTATCTGTAATCCTCCTCCATCAGTGGCTACGTATATTTTGTTGGCATCACCATTAATACTACAATACACATAACTGTTTCCCAGACCGTCGTTTTCGTTAAAAACCCTCACATTGGTTATAGATTTTTTTTTGCCGCTGCCTATGCTTGCCTTAATGAGTCCGCCACCCAATGTTGATATATAAACAACTCCTCCGTCAAACGTTATGTTACTGATGTTGTCGTTAGAGAGTTCACTGTTTCGGGACGTAATTTCGGTGTTGCTGCTGCCATCGGTGTTTATTACTACTATGCCACTTCCATAGGTGCCATACCATACACTGCCATCAGGGGCTGTTGCTGCACACGATATAGTAAGCTTACCGAAGTGATGGTCGGCTGCCATAATATAATTCCCTTCGGGTTTGCCACTGAGTTTAGAAACGCCCATGGTTGTGCCAATCCATAAATTGCCCAGCCCCCCTGCGCTTA
>CALMNJ010000213.1 GCA_937868675.1 uncultured Bacteroidota bacterium
GCCCGCACGAAAAGGTTATCTGCGACTGCTGGCCTTTGTATTACTTATCCTGCTCCACAGTGGTATCGGCCTCACCCTTTACATTGGTTTGTTTTTTATCATTAATATAGTTTCGGGTATTGGGCTTTTGCCTTCAAACACCTTAAACTTTCTACAAAAAAAAATCCCTCCTTTAAATACCACTAAAAACCCCAGAGTAGTTTTTATAAAAACTGCAGCGCTCTTTATTAATGTTCCCGCTGCACTTATATCTGTGGTATGCCTTATCGTTAATCTCAGCAGCCTGAACTGGTTTGCTTACGAACTGAAAAAAGAAATAATCTATCCGGTAAATGCCCTGCGTCTGGATCAATACTGGGGCATGTTTTCGCCTTATGTACTTAAAGACGACGGGTGGTATGTTTATTACGGAGCAGATTCGTTGGGAAGACAATGGGATCTGAGAACAAACGAACCCGGCGTGAATTTTAGTAAGCCAGATTATGTGGTTGGCATGTATCGCAGCGACCGGTGGCGAAAGCTGGCAGAGAACATGCAGTCGGACAACTACACGTTTTTAAGACCCATGTTTTGCCGCTACATTCTTAAGCGCTGGAATAAAGAACACCCCGAACGCAAAATGAAAATGATGAGTTTTTATTTTATGAAAAAAACAAATCTTGAAAACTACAGAACCACCGAAGTAAAAAAGGAGCTATTTTGCGTGTGTGATGAACATTAACCTGCATCAAATACGGTTTTTTGTGGCCCACTTTTTTACCGCCAAACGCAAGGGGCACGGCGTTCATTCGCCGTTTGCCTACCGGCTTTGCGAAGAGGTGTTTTATAACCAGCATACATTTTCTGTGTTTGGGGAACTTAATGGTATCAGAAAACAACTGCTTGAAAACACAACCCTTCTTCAAATTGAGGATCATGGGGCAGGATCAAAAACGATGGCAGGGAAAAATCGTCGCGTGTGCGACATAGCAGCGGCGGGTATCAGCACAACACGTCAATCCGAACTTCTTTTCAGGCTTTGTAATTTTTTAAATTGTTCCACCGTTATTGAATTGGGCACAGCCCTTGGTCTTAATGCCCTATACCTTTCGGCAGTAAGTACAAACTTAAGGGTTATCAGTATTGAAGGCTCAGAGCAACTGGCCCGTTTTGCCCAACAACTGGCCATAAATAACAAGCGTCAGAATCTGGAAATAATTCATGGTCTTTTTGATGAAAAGCTTTCTGAAATTATTCAAAATACCGGGCCCTCGTTTTTACTCTATATTGACGGCAACCACACCCGCGAGGCAACCCTCCGGTATTTTGAAATGGCTGTAACTAAAGCCGGTCTTGATGCCGTAATAGTATTTGATGATATTTACTGGAGCCCGGGGATGACCGAAGCCTGGAAGAATATCCGGAAACATCCGCGCGTAAAAATGAGTCTTGACTTGTTTCACTCGGGCATTATTTTTTTCAGAGACGAAATCAGAGAGCCGGTTCATCTGAAACTGTTTGTATAACTCAATGGGTGACAAACCTTTCTGTATGCAAAGTATGATTGCCTGCTGTAACCCTTGCCAGATAAACACCCGCCGTTAATACGCATTGCAGATGCAAATCGTTGTCGCCCTTTTTTAGTGCAACCGGACTGGCCTCAATAATCCTGAATTCCTGAATGGTGTCATCCAAATCAACCTGACTCGAAATTTTCGTATCATACGCCCTGACCCCAGGCAGCAGCAACACTTTACTACCTGCTGTAACCGTTTAGGTAAGCGATAAGGAACCTGCGCCCGGACCCGCCGCTGCTGCAATACCGATTAATGCGATCCGAGATAACACCCAATGGAAAAAGTATGCAGGGCATCAAGTTGAGTTTTTCACACCAACGAATTCATTAGTCTTTGACCAAAATGGATTTTCACCATTAAAGTTTTTTTCCGTTCTTAAATCCTTTAGCGGTATTTGAACGAATGAGTTCCAATTTTTGCCGTTTTACGAATCAAGTTTAGCTTTGTATTATGCTGTCAAATACTAAGCTTCTCATACCGTTCCTGATTTTTATGTTACTTTACCAGTTCTCCTGCAAAACCATAAAAACTGATAGCCTGACAAAAAAATATGCGCCTGCTTCTTTAAAAAACGATGTTAGTGTTCTTGAGAAGGTAAGCGCCTGTATGCATCCTGTTTACGGTATTTATCATTCCCGACACTTTTACGATTCTCTCTTCCGTTCTTTTTCCGGATCGCTCACCGACTCGCTAACCGAAAAACAGTTCCGCATAAAACTGAAGCTTGTTGCAGGCAATCTGCGCTGTGGCCATACCGAAATTATTGCCTCCAAAAAAACGATTAAACATCTTCGTAAAAAAAAGTTCAATTTCTCGCCGTATTTATTCATGCCTGTTGGCGACACGCTATACATGGCGGCAGCGCTCAACAAAAAAGACAGTCTTATTAAAAAAGGTGCGCGCATCACAAAAATCAATGGCATACCTGCCGACTCTATCATTCGCTACAGCCGTCGTTTTATAAGCACCGACGGATTTAATAAAACCATGCCCGAATATTATATTCAATGGAACTTTAATCCGTTTTATCTATCACTTTTCGGAAGGCCCGATACCTTTAACGTTGAGTACAGCAGCGGTAACAAAATCCAGAAAATACACTACCCTGCCATTCGTCTCAAACAGCTTCCTGTGGTCATAAAAAATCCTATCAGCGACAGCTCCTACATTAAATTAAAAAGAGCGAAGTGTTTTTATAATTCGGTGGGCGCCAATAAAAAAGCGTTTGTAATACGGGTTAAAGCATTTTCGTTTGTAGGATATAAAAGAGCATACCGGAAAATGTTCAGGAAGGCTAATGCCGTTAAGCCCGATGCCCTTGTGCTGGACCTAAGGGGCAACGGAGGCGGAAGCCTCGCAAACAGTTATAAACTGCTTTCCTATTTACTGGACAGCACCTATACGCAAACCCTCAAAACCGGTATCAGAAATTACCCCTATAGAAAATACACGCGAGGCAATTTTAGTTTTCGCTTCACAAAGTTTGCCCTGCGTATGTTGGGCAGTTACAAACACCGAAACGATACAGCCTGTTTCACCATGCGGATAAAGCCAAATCGCCGCCATCACTATTCAGGAAAATTATACGTACTCATCAACGGAGCTTCCTTTTCGGCCTCAGGTCTTGTTAGTGCCTATCTTAAAAAAAGACCCAACACCGTTATTGTTGGCGAAGAAACCGGCGGCGCCATGGAAGGCTGTAACGCAGGCATTACCCCCTATTATACGCTGCCCAACACAGGCATCAGAGTGCGGATGCCTGCCTTCAGGGTAGTGCATGATGTGAGTCCGGAACCAACGGGCCATGGTGTTATTCCAGACATAAAGATAAAATACGCCATTCAGGATATTTTTGCACGCCGCGATCTCGAAATGCAGAAAATACTCGAACTCATCAATTCGGCTCAATAGCCTTCACCATTTCCAGCAACTCTTTTTCGTTGGTGGAATTAAGGAGTTGCATGTTTTCCTGCCAGGCGTAGATGATGTAAAAATGGTCGTCCACCCTTGCAAAAAACCGGAAGACATCATAAGACTTTGCCCCCGACTTTGAGTCTTTAAAATTGCTGCGTTTGCGTTCATAAAATACGCCATTGCTCCGCACCCCGTCCTTTTTCTCCACATTTTCAAACTTCAGCCTACCTACCCCCTCCCGCTTTGCCGAATCAAGGCCGGACTGCGTACTTGGGTAC
>CALMNJ010000214.1 GCA_937868675.1 uncultured Bacteroidota bacterium
GTGATCTCAGGAGGATAAGGATTGATCGGAAAAATTGTTTTTTCATGCGGTCATTTCCCATCTGTTCAGCCTATATAATTTCAATAGTCGCCCAAAGTTACAGGCAGCTGGTCAAGTGCCTTTTTCAGTTGCTCGTCGTTCGGGGCCGAACCATGCCATTTGTGAGTGCCCATCATATAATCCACCCCCATGCCCATTTCTGTTTTCATTAAAATCACTACGGGTTTTCCCTTTCCAAGCTGCATTTTGGCATCATTGAGCGAAGCAATTACTTTTTCAAGATCGTTGCCCTCGTTGTTTTCAAGAACGATCCATCCAAATGCTTCAAATTTGGCTTTAAGGTTTCCTAGCGGCAACACCTTGTCCACATCGCCATCAATTTGCCGGCCATTATAATCAACGGTTGCAATATAATTATCTACCTTGTGCGCGGCGGCATACATGGCAGCTTCCCATATCTGACCTTCCTGTAATTCGCCATCCCCATGCAGGCTGTAAACAACGCGGTCATCATGGTTCAGTTTTTTCGCCAGTGCAGCGCCAATGGCCACACTCATTCCCTGGCCGAGGGAACCGCTGGCCACGCGCACTCCCGGTAAACCTTCATGTGTGGTAGGGTGGCCCTGCAGTCGTGTATTTAATTTACGAAAGGTATTTAACTCACTTACCGGAAAGTAGCCGGTTCGCGAAAGCACACTGTAAAACACCGGGCTGATGTGGCCGTTGCTCAGAAAAAAAACATCTTCGCCTGTCCCGTCCATATTAAAATTGCCGGGGTTATGTTTCATCACTTCCCCGTACAAAGCCACCAGATACTCCACGCAGCCCAGCGAGCCGCCGGGGTGACCCGAACTAACGGCGTGAACCATTCGTACAATATCGCGCCTGGTTTGGGCACATAAATTCTTTAACTCGCTGATGTTGGCCATAATTTATTTACTAAAATCCTTACCGCAGAGCCGGCGCGCAAAAATAACATTTGCCCTGCTGCCCGCTAGGGTAGTGTTAATAATAAAAAGGGGATGTTAAAAAAACGATATTTGGGACAAACGGCCCCGGCAAGGCCGGGGGATTGCTATATTTGCACGTTTTTATTTAAATAATTATGGCCTTAAAATGTGGCATTGTTGGCTTGCCAAATGTGGGAAAATCAACCCTTTTTAACTGTTTAAGCAACGCGAAGGCGCAGGCAGCTAACTTTCCGTTTTGTACCACTGACCCCAATGTGGGCACCATAACGGTGCCTGACGAACGGCTAAACAGGCTTTCGTCGCTTGTAAAACCGCTCAATATTGTTCCAACTACCGTTGAAATAGTTGATATTGCCGGACTTGTAAAGGGCGCCAGCAAGGGTGAGGGTCTTGGCAATAAGTTCCTTGGCAATATACGAGAGTGTAATGCCATATTGCACGTATTACGCTGCTTCGATGACCCCAATGTGGTGCATGTTGACGGACAAGTGAATCCGGTTCGCGATAAGGAAATCATAGATACCGAATTGCAACTGAAAGATCTGGAAAGCGTAGAAGCCAAACTCAAAAAATTTGAAAAGCCAGCTAAAACCGGAATTGACAAGGAGGCTGTAAAAACATACAACGTATTGCAGAAGGTGAAAGATGTGCTGGAGAGCGGACAATCAGCAAGGGCTGCAAAACTGGAAGAAAACGAAACACCATATGTGGCCGATCTGCACCTTTTAACCATCAAACCGGTGCTTTATGTATGCAATGTTGATGAGGCCTCGGCCAAAACCGGTAATGGACACGTGGAGGCGGTGCGCGAAGCGGTGAAGGGAGAGGATGCCGAAATACTGATTATTACCGCACAGATGGAAAGCGAGATTGCCGCACTCGAAACCTATGAAGAGAAGCAGATGTTTTTGGCCGATATGGGTTTGGATGAGCCGGGGGTAAATAAACTAATAAAGGCAGCCTATAAATTATTAAAGCTTGAAACGTATTTTACAGCTGGAGAAAAAGAAGTACGGGCCTGGACTATTACCCATGGCATGAAGGCGCCACAAGCCGCCGGGGTAATACACACCGATTTTGAGAAAGGATTTATAAAAGCGGAAGTGATTGGCTATAACGATTACATTTCGCTTGGCTCCGAATCGGCCTGTCGCGATGCCGGAAAATTGCGCATAGAAGGCAAAGAATATGTGGTGAACGACGGTGATGTGATGCACTTCAGATTTAATGTTTAATATGCTTAGCGCCGCTTTCGGATACACGCCAATGTATTGGTTTGAGTTCCATGGCCCTTATGGCTCTGTGAAAAGCTCTGAGGACGAAAGTGCAAAGAGCTGGTAGCGATGGAACTACCGGAGGGGCGCCCGAAAAATAAAACCAACTAACTCAAATATATCATGCAAAACCATGAAATAGATTACAAACTCGCAGGCGAAGAAATGCAATGCGTAGAAATTGAACTCGACCCTCAGGAGGCTGTTATTGCCGAACCAGGCAGTTTTATGATGATGACCGATGGCATACAAATGGAAACCCTGTTTGGCGATGGCAATCAGAGTAGTTTTATGGGTAAGCTTTTCTCGGCGGGCAAACGCCTCCTTACCGGCGAAAATCTGTTTATGACAGTATATACAAATGTATCGGGTCAGAAACGGCAGGTTACGTTTGCAGCGCCATATGCCGGTAAAATAATACCTCTTGATCTTTCGCGTTTGGGTGGCAGAATCATTTGCCAGAAAGACAGTTTTTTATGCGCTGCAAAAGGCGTTCAGATTGGCATTGAGTTTCAGAAAAAATTAGGAACCGGGCTTTTTGGAGGCGAGGGTTTTATTATGCAGAAGCTTGAAGGTGATGGGATGGCCTTTGTTCATAGCGGTGGGCACGTCATAGAAAGGGATTTGATGCCAGGTGAAATGCTGAAAGTGGACACCGGATGTATTGTGGCGTTTACCAGCAGCGTGGATTACGACATTCAATTTATAGGAGGCGTTAAAAACACCTTGTTTGGCGGCGAAGGCATGTTTTATGCAACACTCCGCGGGCCGGGCCGTGTGTGGATACAAACACTGCCAATTAGCCGCTTGGCTGGCCGCATCCTGCAGTATGGAACCGGTCGCCGCAAAGAAGAAGGAAGTATTCTTGGCGGCCTTGGTAATATACTGGACGGCGACGGGTTTTAACCGTGTGCAAGATATCCTGCTGCGCCAACGATTGCAGCAGAAATCCCGCAGTGCCTGATCACCCTCACTTTAACAAGAGAACGCGGGCACGATGACTTGC
>CALMNJ010000215.1 GCA_937868675.1 uncultured Bacteroidota bacterium
AAGCTGCGCCAGGGACCGAAGCGGCAGCCCGGCGCAGCAAGACATTAGAGGCGCAGCGGGGCGGAGACTTTTGCGGTAGCAAAAGACCCCGCACCCGCTTGTACTTTGCGCCTGTTATGACTTGCCAGCCGGCTAAAGCGCAGGGCCCGGCCGCGAGTGAGGCCTGCCTCTTTGGCCGCACCTCGCGGGGCGCCCACATCAAATTTAGACAGCCCCTTAGGCGCTCTGCTATTACGCATATAAATGTGTAATTTTGCGGCTTTGAAAACACTACAAAATGGGCAAACTTATTTTAGCCAACGATGGCATTGACGCAGCAGGAAAAGCCATGCTCGAAAAAACCGGTTTTACCGTTATCACAAACAAGGTGGCGCAGGAAGACCTGGCCAAAGAAATAAATCAGCAAGGATTTAAAGCCCTTACGGTGCGCAGCGCCACCAAGGTGCGAAAAGAACTCATAGATGCTTGTCCTGGCCTAAAGGTGATTGCACGCGGCGGTGTTGGCATGGACAACATTGATGTGGAATACGCGGTTTCAAAAGGGATTAATGTTATTAATACGCCTGCTGCCTCTAGCAATTCGGTGGCTGAGCTGGTGTTTGCACACCTGTTTGGCGCGGTGCGTTTTTTATACGACAGCAACCGGCAAATGCCTTTGAGCGGAAATGAAAAGTTTGACGAGCTCAAGAAAAAATATGCGGCCGGAAGCGAGTTGCGTGGCAAAACCATTGGCATTGTTGGTTTCGGGCGCATTGGGCAGAGCGTGGCAAAAATGGCACTGGGCCTTGGTATGAAAGTAGAAGCGTTTGATCCTTATGTAGCCGAAGCGGGAATACGAATTGATATTTACGGTGCAGAGCAGCCCGCGCTGGTAAAAATAAAAACGGTAAGTATGGATACGCTGCTGCGAAACTCCGACTTTATCACCTTTCATGTTCCCGGCGGACAAATGGTTGGGAGGGAAGAAATTGCCATCATGAAAAACAAAGCCATATTAATTAACACGGCCCGCGGCGGTGTTGTAAATGAAAAGGACCTGATTGAAGCCCTTGATTCGGGGAAACTGGCGCATGCCTGCCTGGATGTTTTTGAAAACGAACCAAAGCCCGACAGTGCCCTTCTCCACCATTCCAGAATTTCGCTCACTCCACACATTGGCGCCTCAACCAACGAGGCACAGGAACGCATCGGCATTGAACTGGCCGAAAAATTAATTGCCGCACTTTCCTGAAATGGCCACTGTTCTTCCTTTCAGGGCCCTGCGTCCGGCCAACGATAAAGTACATCTTGTTGCGTCGCGGAGTGTTGACGGTTATGATTCTGCCGACCTCCGCAAAAAATTAAGCGGTAATCCTTATACGTTCCTGCATGTTATTAATCCCGATTTTGACGACGCCATAAAAACAAAACCCGGTTCGGTTGAAAGGCTCTTGAAAGTAAAACGCAAGTTCAAAGCCTTTGTAAGCGAAAAAATATTTAAGCACGATCCAAAACCGGCCTATTACATTTACCGTCAGGTAAAAAATGGCCACGAATACACGGGCATTATAGCCTGCACCAGCATTGATGATTACCTGAGCGGGGTGATAAAAATTCACGAGCAAACACTCACCAAACGGGAAGAAAAATTGATGGAATATCTGGACGTGTGTGAATTTAACGCCGAACCGGTCTTGTTTTGTTACCCCAACGACCAGCAACTTGACGAGCTTATAGCCCGCATTTGCAAAGCAGCACCCGAATACGATTTTACCACCACCGACCGTGTACGCCACACGCTGTGGGTAATGAGCGACGAAAAAAATGTCAATCTGGTTTCATCGAGGTTTTCAAAAATGCCTGCCATTTACATTGCCGACGGGCATCACCGCTCGGCCTCCTCGGCCCTGCTGGGTATTACACGCCGCAAATCCATTAAGGATTTTACCGGAAAAGAAGCCTTTAATTTTTATCTCGGTATATTTTTTGCCGAAACGCAGCTCGAAATATACGACTACAACCGGCTTGTAAAAGACATGGGCGAACGCAGCACAAAGGAGCTGCTGGAGGTACTGGAAGAAAAGTTCTACGTGCAGGAAATAGACAAGGCGATTTACAAGCCTGAACAAAAGCACGAACTAAGCATGTATGCCGATGGCAAATGGTACAGCTTAAAGGCACGGCGCGGAACATACAACAGCGAAGATCCGGTTGGAAGTCTGGATGCCTCGATACTTACCAAACATATTTTATCGCCGCTGTTTAAAATTCACGACCTTAAAACCGACAAACGCGTGGGCTTTGTGCCTGGCATAAAAGGCCCGGAGGCACTGAAAGAAGCAGTAGATGAAGGGAGAGCCGCCGTTGCATTTGGTTTATATCCGGTTACCATGGATCATTTAAAATGGATTGCAGACACCGAAAACATCATGCCGCCTAAATCAACCTGGGTGGAACCCAAAATGCGCAGCGGATTGGTGATTTATAGGTTTGATGAGTAAGGTCGTGGAAACAGATAAGCGTTTGATGATGAATTATCTGATCTTCCTGATAATTGCCTTATGTAACTTCAGCCATATAAGCGCACAGTTAAACGAGGATAATTGCCAGCTGTCACACATCCGTGTTTTTCCACCGACCTCAGAGATAAATTCTAATTCTGTTATTGTATTAAGAGAAATTCCGAAACTCGTCGAGATTATTCCCGAACTCAATAAAAAATACCCTGTATATTTAAAAAGTGGCGACACTGAAATACCATTATCTGTAGTGGAAATGTACAGGGCCAACTTTATTTATGCAATTCTTAAACCAGAGACAAAACTGGAAGCAGGAAAAGAATACGAATTGATAATTGATTTTCCAGACGAAGACCTATTTTGTAATCGCAGGGAAAGACCATGCAGAGTAATTTATAAGGCGACTTCTGTTACAGAGACAACACCCATTTTTATAAAAAGAAAGCCATTACTGATGAAAAATATTTGCACGATTAGGTCATGCACCAGAGTTTACGGAGCTTTTTTTTCTATTTGTGCAAAAGATACCGGCTTTTTTTTGGTAAAAACAGTCATAAAATATTCTTGGCGTGGTCCGGCATATACCGATTACATTTTGCCCGATAAGCAGCACCAGGTTTTTATAGGAATGGGCGCTTGCAGTCCTTTAATTTATGCTAAAGCCCGTCGTCACGTTTGGGTTAAATTCTCAGTGATGGATGCGTCGGGAAATGTTAGCGTCTGTAACAAAAAGTACATCAGATTTAAACTTCGTAAGCATTTAACACATGCCCGTGTAAGAAGGGAACAAAAGCGCGCAGAACTCATAAATACAAAATGTAAGATATGTCAGTAAAAGAAAAACTTCTTCTGTTAAAAGGTAGCCTTCCTCAAAATGTCACTCTAATCGCTGTGTCTAAAACAAAACCCACGGAACTTTTAATGGAAGCATACGTTGAGGGGCAGCGCGACTTCGGCGAGAACTACGTGCAGGAGCTTTGCGAAAAACAGGCACAATTGCCAAACGACATCCGCTGGCATTTTATTGGTCACCTGCAAAGCAACAAGGTAAAATACATTGCCCCCTTTGTGCACCTTATTCACGGTATTGACAGTTTAAAACTATTAACCGAAGTAAACAAGCAGGCCGCCCGCAACAACCGAGTTGTGGCGTGTTTGCTGCAAATTTATATTGCGCAGGAAGAAACAAAATTTGGTTTGGATTTTGCTGAAGCCGAAAATCTGCTAGTCTCTGCTGAGTTTGCGCAGCTTAATCACATTAATGTACTTGGCTTTATGGCCATGGCCAGCAACACCAGTAATATGGAGCAGGTTAAAAATGAATTCCTCTCGCTTCAAAAATTTGCTGCGCACATAAAAGCAAATCTGGGAGCAAAACATAACCTGGAGGTTAAACACCTTAGCATGGGCATGAGCGCCGATTATCAACTGGCCATTGAATGCGGCAGCACGCTGGTACGCATTGGAAGCAGTATTTTCGGTGCGCGCGTTTAGTTGGCATATACGCAAACAGTAAAATTTCCAGTAGGTGGTTAGCTTCACTTATGTTTTTTACTATCTTAGCCATTATCCCGATATGAAAAAAATTATAACCCTGTTCCTTTTGATTGGAATACACGCCGCGGCTCAGGATACACTTGTTATGAAAGACAATAGCCGAATGCTGGTTAAGGTTCTGGAAATTAAAATCAATGATATTAATTATAAGCGATTCGAGATGCCCGACGGGCCGCTTTACACCATTGCCAAGGATCAGGTGCGCTACATCCGTTTTGTGAGTGGTTTAAAAGAATCGTTTGAAAGCGCAGTGGTTCCTGCTCCGACAACTATGACGGCTTCGGCAAACGACCTGTACCGACGAGGTATGATGGACGCCCAACGGTATTACAAAAATCCGGGTGGCAGCTTTGGTGTTTTTTGTGCCAGCGCGGGATGTGGAATTTTGGGACTAATTCCGGCGGTGGCCGTTTCCTCGGCCGACCCTAAGGAAGAGAAGCTTGGCTACCCAGATAGGGAATTATGGAAAAACACCGATTATCGCGATGGTTATAAACGCAGCGCCAAAAAAATAAAACAACGACGGGTGTGGACCGGCTTTGGGTTAGGCATAGCAGCAGCCGCTATCACTACCCTGCTCCTCAGGCAATGAGTTTCATTGCAATACAATGCAAATTCTTTGATGTCTGGTGTTTCGTGCGATATCCTGGTTAGTGCAGGCATCATCAAGCAGCTCATAAAATCCCTGAGCAACTACAAAAACACGCTGTTGGCCCAATTTACCAAAACTCATCAGGGCCGCTTTGATAAAAAGTAAAATAGCCGTTATTTAAAATCAAGCTTACTAAGGTTGCTGAAATAAGTGTGAGTTCGCCGCCCAAAAAAAGAATTCTGATCTGCGTCATTCCCGTCATTGTGTATTTTAATTACCTTAACGCAGATGGATATTGAGAAAAAACTTCTGAGCGAACACAGCAAAGCGGTGGCAAACGTCATCATTAAATACGTGGGGCACGACAAGGAACGGTTCAGCGAACTTTTCAGCATTTTCATCAAAGGCGATTACCGCCTCACGCAACGCGCTGCATGGCCTTTGAGCTACATCCTTATCGCCAATCCAAAATGGCTTGGCGGCATTATGCCGGCACTGATAAAAAAACTCCGTCAACCCAATAACCATCCTGCCATTACCCGCAACATTTTACGGATTTTTCAGGAGGCCGAAATCCCTGAAAAACATCAGGGCGAAGTTGTTGATTTTTGTCTGCGCGTTATTCCTTCCGAACATTACCCTGCTGCCATCCGCGCCTTTGCCATTACTGTGGCTGCAAACATCTGTAAACATTATCCCGAACTTAGTCGGGAACTACAATTGTTATTAAATGGCATGGCACAACTGCCGCAACAGCCGGCCATTAGGGTACGTATTAAAACGGCCCAAAAGCAACTCGGTAAATAAACTCACCAAAAATTGAAGATTCATTTCAGGTGCCGTTTTTTTGTTGCTCGATATACGAGCCGTAAAAAAGTGAATTAGGTTTAAGATAAATGTAGTTTTTTTGAAAATCGAGAATCGTATTAAAGCGTTTCAGTACCTCGTTGCCCATAATATGTATTTTAAACCCTGCCGGATTATTTGTTGCTAACAGCTGCGCGGGCACATGTCGGAGTTTGTTTTTACCAATCTGCAATAACTCATTATTCACAGTGAGTACCGGAATGTTCTCGCCACGGCCATTTTGCATCACCGTTCTTCTCAATACCGGCAGGCCCGCAGCCGGATACCCTTGTTCCGAAACCAGATCCTTGTCGAGCATGATGGTGCGCTGGTAACCGTTGTCGAACAAAAACCTGTTTTTATAAACCCTGCCTTTTACCTTTTGCAAGGCGCTTAAACAAAATAGTCCGTGCGTGTATTCAATGGCAAACTTTTCGTACTTCCTCTGTTTCACGTCCAATTGTGAATGAACAATAAATAAGCCTTCATCATAATCTATCTCAATAATGCGGCCATCAAAAATATCCCAGCCAAAGCGGCCCTCGGTTCCATGGCCCGACAGTTCAACCGCACGAATGGTTTGCCCGCTCCACTCCAGTTTACCCAAATTAAACCGGTGATTACTAAGGCTGCTGAGGCCATGATTCTTTATGGCCTCTTTGGTTAGTAAAAAGCCGGTGGTGCCCGAATCAAATTTCAGGTCAAGTGTATCGTTACCATTTAGTCTTACTTTTAGTTTTATATTATTGTATTCAGTTAGTACAAAGTGCAACGTATCGTGCGTTTCAACAGAAGAGGCAGTCAGTAGTGGCGGGCTTTGCAGTCGTGTAAAACAGCTGTCCCCTTTGGTAGTTAATACCACAAAATCAAAGGCTCTTCCGGGCTTAAGCCTCACACTTAGTGTATCAAGGCCGGTACAAAATAAAACCTGTCTTTCGCCAGTATGTTTGTTAAGGGTGTACACATCGGGTCTTGCTCTTGGGCTCAGGTACCAGGTGGTAATATCGTCGGTTCCTTCAACAATCACGGCTGTTTCGCCTGGTGCGCGAATAACAGGCATTTTTTGCTGAGCCCTGATAACGTATTGGGTATGCATTAGTGCAAGCAGTAATACAAACCAATGTTTATGCTTTAAAGGCATCCAATTCATATTTAGTAAATGCATACACATAGGTCATTTACAATTTGCAACCACACATGCATGTGAATTTAGTGATTTTACAATTGAGCAGCGCACATGATATGCGGCAAAACAGTATGCTACTGCATAATGTGTTTTTGACAAATGACCTGAGCCCTGATTTGAAGAATGAATAACTGAATTTTGAAACATAAACTGTGCAGCCAATGTATTGCACCCCATACCTGATACGGGCTTAGGGACAGAATCGGCAGCCCTGCGAAACAAATTATTGGCAGGCCAAGCCACGGAGGCTGCGGGGCCAGGCCCGGAAGACCCCGCAGGCGCAATTTATTTGCCTGCTTATTATTTGTAAGCAGGCTAAAGCGCATGGCCCGGCCCCTGTTTACACAAAATTTTGAAAACTAATACCTATACACCGAAAAAAAACAAAAAATGATTTGAACAACAAGGAAAAGGAATTTATGCCCAAAACATGGATAG
>CALMNJ010000216.1 GCA_937868675.1 uncultured Bacteroidota bacterium
AAAAAATCGTGTGCAGTACAAAGAGTTTGTGTGGACTTACCTCGACTATGACCGTTACCGCGTTTATTTCTATCAGGGTGGAATAGAAACCGCCAAATACGCATCGCTCAGTTTTAACAAACAACTGAGCATGCTCGAAAAACGACTCGATTTTCAGGTGGACGATAAACTCAATGTGATCGTTTACAACAATCAGGAAGATTTTAAACAAAGTAACCTTGGATTGAGCGGCGACGACCAGAATAACATCGGAGGTGTTACGCGCATCGTGGGGGATAAGATATGTGTTTTTTTCAACGGCTCGCACGTTGAACTTGATCAGCAAATACGCGCCGCACTGGCGCAACTGCTTCTCGACAAAATGCTTTACGGCGGAAACGCCCGAGAAATGGTGCGCAACTCAACCTTGCTGTATATACCCGACTGGTACATTGCAGGCCTGGTAAAATACCTGTCGGAGGGATGGACCAGTTACAACGATAACCTGATGTACGATGCCCTGAAGAACGACGACTTCAGTTCTTTTAACCGCCTTAGCGGCAGGCAGGCCACCGCAGCCGGCCACGCCCTCTGGTACTATATTGTTTCTACCTACGGCGAAAGTATGATTCCTACCATACTTTACATGACCCGCGTAAGCCGCAGCCTCGACAATGCATTTGTTACCACCATCGGCGTTACGCTCGATAATCTTATTTACGATTTTAATGAATCCTACAACCGCCGCCTTTATATGTTTCGCGATTCGCTCCGGCAATCTCCCATTGTGACCGATAACAGTGTGCTGCGCCGTTACCGTGACACCAAACATTATTATCAGGTAAAGATCAGCCCGGATGGTAAGGAAGTAATGTATGCCACCAACGAGCTTAACCAGTTACGGGTGTACGTGAAAAACATCGAAACCGGTAAAACAAAACGAATACTGAATGCCAACCCAAAGCTTGAGCAGGTGGACGATTACAACTACCCGCTTTTAGCCTGGCATCCGGGTGGCAAATCGGCCATCATGATCTACCCCGTTAAAAGCGAGCTGGTATTGCAGATTGTGAATTTTGAAACCAATGAAAGAATTAAACGGCCTATGCCTGGTTTCGAAAAAGTGAACAGCGTTTCGTTTAACAACGATGGAAAAAAACTGGCGCTAAGCGCCGTAAAAAAAGGAAAGGGGCAAAGCGACATTTTTGTGTTTACCATGAACACCAGCGGCATTGAGCAGCTTACCAACGACATCTGGGACGACAACAATCCGGTATTTGTAAAAAATTCAAAACAACTTGTTTTTGAAAGTAACCGTGTAAATGATACGGTAAAAGCAACTGACGATGCGCGTTTTTTTGTAAAAATGAATCGCAACATGGACCTCTTTATGGCCCAGTATCCCTTTACAAACAAAGTGCTGGTGCGGGTTACCAACACCCCCGATTTTAATGAAACATTTCCACAGGCCTACACCAATCATTATGTGTGTTACCTCAGCGACAGGAATGGAATTTACAACCGTTTTCTGGCGCATTACGACAGCAGCATTTCTTTTGTTGACACCACCGAGCATTACCGGTATTTTTTCAATTCAAGCCCGGTAAGTAATTACGAGCGAAGCATCCTCGAACAAAACATCAGCCCCGATGGCGGTTTTGTGGCCGAACGGTTTTACGTAAACGGCAACGACATGCTCAGTGTGTCGCCCCTGCAAACGCTTAATGAAATAAAAATGAAGCAGCCGCAGAATACCTGGTTCAGAGGCTACATCAGCCCGGCTATCACCAATCCCGGCGAATATAAGGAGGTCAGAACGGATGAAAGTGCGGTAACAGCTCCCAAAACAGATCCCGGAACCAAAGGCATAGATTTTGACAACTACCGCTTTGAAGGCGAAAAAGGCGTAACCGAGCAGCGGCGCGACGAACCAGCGAAAAGGGACACGATTCAAACCAGGCCCCATGGCCCTAAACCATTCAGGTTCCCGATTCAAAAAAATTACAACACCGCGTTTTATACCGACTATGTGGTGACTCAGTTTGATAACTCCTATTTCTCAAATAATTACCAGGTGTTTTCCAATTCCGGTTCGCCTGTTTATCTCAATCCGGGGTTCAACTTTGTAAACAAGGTAGCCATCAGCGATTTGTTTGAAGACATGCGCATTGTAGGTGGATACCGTTTCAATCCCTTCCCCTCAGGGGGCAACGAGTTTATGCTCTCGTGGGAACAGCGGCGTGGTAAAATAGACCACCAGATACTACTGGACCGCATGACACTCGATAAGGAATCAGCGGCGGGTGATGTAACCGGTAAAATGCACACCTACTCCACGCGCTACTCCATGCGCATCCCTTTCAGTCCGGTAGCTTCCGTTCGTTTCTCGCTGCTTTACCGCTTCGATCAAAATGTGACCCTTTCGTACGGGGATGTTTCGGTGGGGCGTAAAAACACGTATTCAAGTCTGGCCGGTACAAGGGCCGAGTTTATTTACGACAACACCCGCAAAGTGATGCTGAATATTCTCAATGGCATGCGCGCCAAAGTGTGGACCGAATACTGGCTGCATACCGGCGACAAGGTGGGCAACCTTTTTACGTCGGGTTTTGATGTGCGGCATTACCAGCGTGTGCACCGGCAAATTACCTGGTGCAACCGCTTTGCCGGCGGCAATTCGCTGGGAAGCGAGCGCCTGCTGTTTTATCTTGGCGGTGTTGACAACTGGTTTCGTCCTACCTTCAATAACAACGTCACCGTGTTGCATCCTGAAACTTACGGCTACCAAACCCTGGCCACCGATATGCGCGGCTTTACACAAAATATACGCAACGGAAATAATTTTCTGCTTTACAACACCGAGCTTCGGGTTCCTTTTGTACGTTACTTTATTGATTACCCCCTGCGTTCTGATTTTTTAAACAATCTGCAGTTTCTTGGATTTACCGATTTAGGGATGGCCTGGTACGGCTCTAATCCGCTCAGCGGCGAAAACACCGAAAATGTAAAGGCCTACATTGATCACGATCCCGTTTCGGGAACCGGAAGCACAGGAGTAATTGTAACGGTCATTGATAATAAAAACCCGCTCATTGGCGGCGTAGGTTTTGGCCTGCGTTCCAGAGTGCTGGGCTATTTTATGCGCCTTGATTTTGGCTGGGGTATTGATAACTGGCAGTTGCAAAATAAAGTTGTAGCCCTTTCCTTTACAAGCGATTTTTAACACCATGAAAAGAACCATGAACGAAATAATTATACTCCTCATTATTGGCCTCGTATCGGGCTACCTTAGCGGTCTTATTGGCATTGGCGGCGGCATTGTAATTGTGCCCGCCCTGGTTTACTTTGTGGCCATGAACCAGAAAACGGCCCAGGGCACCACCCTGTTTATGTTTATGATCCCGGTGGGCATACTGGGCGTTTACACCTATTACAAGGCGGGCAACGTGGATTACAAAACCGCGCTGATTATGGCCGCCACTTTTGTGTTTGGCAGCTATCTGGGCAGCAAAACCGCCATTGCCGTTGATACTAAGCTCGTAAAGCAGATATTTGGTGCTGCCATTGTGCTTATCGGCATCAAAATGCTTTGGAACAAATAATGCCTGGTGCCGAAAAAATAAAACAGCTTGCATCCCGGTATTTTAAGGAGGTGCAGGCCATCCGCCACCACCTGCACAGCCATCCTGAACTTTCATTTAAGGAATTTCGAACCTCCGATTACATCGCCGCTCAGTTGCAGGCAAAAGGCATTGCATTTACACGCGGCCACGCCGGCACGGGTATTGTGGCCACCATTCAGGGCCAAGATCCGGCGCGTGATGTTGTTTTATTGCGCGCCGATATGGATGCGCTCCCCATTCAGGAAAAAAGCACGGCGGCCTATGCATCGTGTGTGCCCGGCGTCATGCATGCCTGCGGCCACGATGTGCACTCGGCCTGCATGCTGGGCGCCGCATTTATACTCAACGAAACTAAAAACGATTGGCAGGGAACGGTAAAAATAATGTTTCAGCCGGGCGAAGAAGTACTCCCCGGTGGCGCCAGTTTAATGATTAAAGAAGGCGTGCTGCATAATCCGGAAGTAAGCAAAGCCCTGGCATTGCATGTGTATCCCTCCATGCCGGCCGGCCGGGCGGGTTTCCGCCCCGGCATGTACATGGCCAGTACCGACGAGCTGTACATTACCGTAAACGGAAAGGGAGGTCATGCCGCCATGCCTGCCGATTACATCAATCCGCTGCTGATTGCCTCCGAATTATTGCTGAAGATAAACGACACGTTCATGAAACCCGGCGCACTAAAAGGTACGGCCGGCGAAACAATACCCACCGTGGTGGCTTTTGGAAAAATAGAGGGCAGGGGCGCTACCAACGTTGTTCCGCAAACCGTTGAACTGGCAGGCACCATGCGCACCATGAATGAGGATTGGCGGGCAGAAATAAAAAGGCGTCTTGCGGATATTGTAAAAAATGTTTCGGATCAATATGGGATTGAATCCCAGCTGCGTATAGAGCACGGTTACCCCTTTCTGGTAAACAACGAGCCTTTTACCGATTCGTGCAGCGCGCTGGCTCAACAATACCTGGGCCGGGAAAATGTGGAAGACTTGCCCTTACGCATGACCGCCGAAGATTTTGCTTTTATAACACAGCAGGTACCAAGCTGTTTCTTCCGGCTTGGCACCGCAGGGCCCGATAACACCTTTCGTTCGGGAGTGCATACACCCACCTTCGATATTCATGAAACGGCACTTGAAACCGGCATGGGCCTTATGGCCTGGCTGGCGGTAAATGCGGTGAAGTGATAGCTGTTAAATCACTTGCCAACTAACTTTCATTACTATAAAATCACCGTTCGAATATCAGCGTAATGCTCGGTTCTTGGTGAAGCGTGTAACACAAACAGCACCCGGTATATTAATATACCAGGTTTACTTTGTGGCTCTGGCCTCAAAGCCTTTAAAGCATATCGTAATTGGTGGTGGTTTTGGTGCAGTCGCTGTCGCACTTGGTGCACTTGGTGCCCCATAAATTAGGTACGCAACCGTCGGTTTGGGAGCAGCCCTTGGTGGTGCACGAAATATGAGTGGCGTTTAGGCTTGTGCCATTGCCGCCGCTTAAAACCTGTAAAGGTAATGTGGTGCTTGTTTCGCCGTCGGTAAAACGGATGCAATAATAATTTTCACCGTTTTCGTCCTGCACCTGAATGATGCCGACGGATGTAAACACCACATTAATATTTGAGACCTGTGAAAGCACCGATTGCAAATGAGCCATCATGGTTGGAATGTTTGCATCAATAATGGCATTGCCCTGCGAATCGAGATGCCCGATGATCTGGCTGCGACCGCTTTGCGCGAACAGCACAAAAGCTGGCAGAATGAAAATGTATTTTATTGTTTTCATGGATTTGGTTCTGTTACCTTAGCACAGAAAGGATTTTTGCATGTTTATTATTTCTGGCAAAGATATTTGTGTTTTAGCTTCTTGTCAACCGTAGTAAACTACAGTTTTGTACCTGTTGTTTACAACAGGTAGCTTCTTTTTTCAACAGCCCTTTATCTGATCCGATACGATAAAATTCTTCAAAAGTTACCATTCCTACCTAGACATACATTTGTTTCAAAAGCAGACGCTCGTTATTGTACATTAAAGAATAAAATCGTTTTGTTGTCGTTATTGAGCGCTACCAGCCTGTTTTCGCCGGCAAAGCGCATGGTTTCGGTATTGGCGTTTTGAGGAACAGAAATTTTTGTGTCAGCTTCAATTTTCCGTGTTTCGGTATTGTAAATTACGCAGCGTGTTTCGTGGTTACGGTCAATTAAAATGGCAAGATGTTGCCGGTCTTTTCGCTGCACGTCGTACACCTGAATTTTATGCAGGGAACCCGGGCTCAGAAGATCGCCGAGCATGTAAGAATGATTGGCACCCAGTTCAACAAACACGGGTTGAAATTGCGCAAACAGAAACTGTCTGTTGCACATGGTCAGGAATACCTGGGTGTTGCCAAAGTTTGTATTAAGGTACGTGGAATCCGAAACGAGGTATGGCGATAATTTTTTAAACACCAGTTGATTCCGGCCATTAAGACCGTATTCAGCCATAAAATTATTTTCTGTACGCAATTGTTCCTGATAAAGGGTAAAATAAAAATTATTGTTATGAACGGCAAAGGCACTGCCGCTGGCTACGTAATATTCTTCTTTCAGGGTGGATGGAAGTGCATCGTCTTTTACTGGAAACAATTCGCTTTTTCGGCTGAATAGGTTTTTTTTGTAAATGAACGCCTTGCCTCCAATACCGGTGTCCTTCTCAACGGGCCTTACAATAGCGCAGGGAAAAACAAGATACAAATACAATGCACTGTCGGTTAAATAACAGGTTTCGATATGAGGTTTTGTTTTTCCAAGTTCTTTAAGGTCGCGATAAAGTATTCTGTAGGCAGCTGTATCTACTATCCCCGATCGCAGGAAGGGTTGGGCGTGAAACGATTTTCCTTTTATTTGCAAAATGCCCGCAAGGTTGTTTTGTGTTTTGCCAAGCGATACTACCACCGCTTTGTTCAGTAAATAATCAGTGATGCATAACCTGCCTTCGTAATAAAACAGATTGGAACGATTAGAGAGTTTTACCGAATCGGGGAGAGGGATAACAAGCGGTTGCACATGCGTGACAGTGAGTTTGTTGATGCCTCCAACTTTTTCAAACAGTTCATTCAGTTCAAATGAATCGGCTTTAAATTTGTTGTTGTAGAGAAGACAATACGAGCGCGCGTACGGGCTGTTGAAGGGATCGTTTGTTTTGTCGAAATAACGGATAGCCAGATTTTTTACGTCGCCGTATCCTTCCATCATTTCCTCTGAGGCAGCTTTGTTGGCCAGGGGAAAATATATACGCTTAACGACACCTGGAGCCAGTTTGCCAATGCAGTTGAGGGCCAGATTACAGTTTACGCACTGATTGGTGTTCAAATAAATATGTAGCTCAATATTGGCCCTTGCTGTGTTGGTAATACACAGTAATAAAGCAAATACCGCATTTTTTAAGAAACGGAGTTTCATATTGGGAACTTTAAAACGGCTACCTGAAGATAACAGGCAGCCGTTTATTAAACAAATCGGGTTTATGGGAGCCATTCAA
>CALMNJ010000217.1 GCA_937868675.1 uncultured Bacteroidota bacterium
CAACATGGCTGCAGCCACTAAAAGCAAGCCCCATGTAACCACCGGTTTGTTCATGAAGGTTCAGCAGTTGGCCATGTTTGGCCAGTGCCACAGAGCAAATAGTTGACGAACTTTCGATATTGAGTATGAAGGCCAATCTATTTGTCTGATTTAAATAACTCCTCGCGCTTTACCACCTTCACTTTGGTTTTATCTTTCAGACTTTTTGAAACTGCGCTATATGGGCCGCAAATAATTTCATCTCCTTTTTTAACGCCGGATTGTATCTCAATATAATCGTTATCCTGGATGCCGGTTTTTACTTCAATCTGATGACTTTCACCCCCCATGTAAACAAAAACATATTCTCTTGTTTTCTCAACCGGTTCCTTATCTTTTTCTTCACGCTCCTGGTTTTCGTTTATTACTTTTACCTCGCGGCCTTCTCCATCACGTCCACCCTTCACTTTAACAGAATCCTTGTTTCTTACGGTAACCGCCTGTATAGGAAGCGACACAACGCTGTTTACACGACGTGTTTGTATATCAACGCTAGCACTCATGCCCGGGCGAAACGGAATAGCATTGTTGGTGGTGATAAGATAACTATATGATTCACGCAGCAGCCTGATTTTGACTACAAAATTTGTTACCTGATCTACCGAAATCCCAGTGGCATTGGATGAGTTGGCAATCTGCGTTACAATACCTTTAAATTTTTTATCCATGTAGGCGTCTACTTCTACCAAGGCTGTGTCGCCGGTATGAACTTTAATGATGTCGTTTTCGTTTACTTCAACACTGGCCTCCATTTCGTTGAGATTGGCAAGCCGCATAATTTCGGTGCCGGTCATGCCGGTAACGCCAACCACCCGTTCGCCCTTTTCTACACTGAGTTTTGAAACAGTAGCATCAACCGGCGACGAGATGAGTGTTTTTTCGAGGTTGGTATTGGCTTCTTTCAGTGAGGCCTCGCTGCTTTCGATGGTAAACTCGCCGGCTTTTATCGAAGCTTCGAGTGCTGCAACATTGGCTTTAGAACTTTCATACTGGGCTTTTACAGCATCAAAATCCTGCTGTGAAATGGTGTTTTGCTCAAACAATTTTTTGTTACGTGCAAACATGGATTCGGCATTGGTTAAATTGGCCTGTGCCTGCCTGAGCTGGGCGCGCGTGGTTTCAAGGTTAGCGCGCGTGGTATTAACCGAAGCGCTTACACGTTCTTTGGCGCTTACATATAGATCGGGTTTAATACGGCATAAGGGGTCTCCTTTTTTTACCTCCTGTCCTTCCTTTACAAACATTTCGGTTATTTCGCCGCTCACATCGCTGCTTATTTTAAGTTCTGTTTCTGGTTGAATTTTTCCTGTTGCCGAAACAATCTCGATAATGTTGCGGAGTTCTGCTTTTTCTGTATAAACTTCGGTTTGCTTGTTGCCTTTTAGCATTTGTACAGTAAGCAGTGCAAGGAGGGCAACTGTTCCGGCTATTATTATCCAGTATATTCTTTTCATGTGTGTGGCTGCGGTTTGTGTGCGTTAATTGTCCAAAATTAACCAATATAAAATCCAATTAGCCAAAAACCATGCGTAATTTTATGCAATTAGTATATAATAATAACCTCTCATAAAAATTTAATGGCCACAAGCGCAAATAAACGCCCAAACAGCCTCATAAACGAAACCAGTCCGTATCTCTTACAACATGCCCATAATCCTGTAAACTGGTTACCCTTTTCCGAAAAGGCTTTCGATATGGCGAAACAGCAAAACAAACCTTTGCTGGTTAGCATTGGTTATAGCGCCTGTCACTGGTGCCATGTAATGGAGCGCGAAAGTTTTGAAGATCCGGAAGTAGCCGACATGATGAACCGCCATTTTATAAATGTAAAAGTTGATCGGGAAGAGCGTAGCGATGTAGATATGCTATATATGCAGGCTGTTCAGCTCATGACCGGCCATGGAGGCTGGCCGCTTAATTGTTTTGTATTGCCCGATGGCCGGCCCTTTTATGGGGGTACTTATTTCAGGAAAGAACAATGGCTGAACATCCTTCAGAACCTTGCCACAGTTTATCATAACGATCACAACAAAGTTGAAGAATATGCATCCAGACTCATTCAGGGCATCAAACAGTCAGAGCTAATTACCACCACGGTTAAGGAGCAATTAATGGTTGACAGGGATTTTATTGATGCCATGGTAAAAAAGTGGGAACAACGTTTTGATACCGAAGAAGGGGGCCCAAACCGGGCACCCAAATTTCCGTTACCAAACAACTATCTTTTTTTGTTGCGTTATGCCAAACTCAGTGGCGATGCACAGGTTGAATCGCATGCGCATCTTACCCTTAAAAAAGTGGCCTTTGGGGGCATCTATGATCAGCTGCACGGTGGATTTGCGCGTTACAGCACCGATATGATCTGGAAAGTACCACATTTTGAAAAAATGTTGTACGACAACGCACAACTGGTTTCGCTTTATTGTGAGGCTCACACATACGCACAAAATGAGTTATATAGGGAAGTCGCACTGCAAACCCTCGATTTTGTGAGAACCGAGTGGTACAATGAGGAAGGCTACTTTTACTCGGCTTACGATGCAGACAGCGACGGAGAGGAAGGGAAATACTATGTGTGGAGCAGGGAGGATTTGGAAGATTTGCTGGGAGTGGATTATACTTTAT
>CALMNJ010000218.1 GCA_937868675.1 uncultured Bacteroidota bacterium
GTAAGCGAGGTATATGCGCTGCAGCCATAATTATCGGAGGCTATTACCGTATAAATGGTGGTGGTGGTGGGTTGCGTGATCACATAGTTGGTGGTATCGCCGGTGCTCCAGTGTATTTTACCGGGAGTGCCATTTACATGCAGTACCACCAGATGACTGCTGAATTGACAAATAAGAGTGTCGGGTGTGAATGCGGTGAGTGATGGTGGTGAAATAAGGTGGATAACTGCAGAGGAAGTTGAGGCTGAACACGCTGTGTTTCCGGTCATAGCCAATGTGTAGGTGTTGTTGCCACCAGAAGTAGTTATGCAGGGTGTTGAATAAGCTGGCCCTGAATTGCTGTTCCATAAATACGAGCTCATGCCCATTGGTGCGCACAATGTGTCAGTGCTTTGGGGGCAAACAAAAACACTGGCCTGCCCCTGTGCTACAGGCAGGGAGTTGCTGCCTGAATTAATCACCATAGGGCCGCATTGCGAATCGAAGTACATGTAGCCGAAATGCCCACCGGCAGTACAATCAGTAGCCACCACTTCAATGTTGATGCTCTGTCCTATATAAGGCGCAAGGTCTATGGCCCGCACTTGCCACTTGTTGAAAACATAAGCCGAATTCGGTGTTGCGGGGTTACCAGAAAAACAGTCTAAAAAGGACACATTGTTGGATGTATTGGTGCAGGCCGAACTGGGGGCAGACAAAGACAAACTCTGGCAGGCAATAACACTGTTTGTGCTGAGGTTTGTAATTTTAAGTTGAAAGGCTCCTGCATCGCAGCAAGCATGCCCGGTGGAGAATACGGTGATAAATGCGTACTGAAAAAAAGAAGTGGCTGCTGTTACTGAAAATGTCTGCGATATTTTTTCGATCCCAAAATTATTTAAGCTGCTGTTGATGCGGATGAAGTTGTTTCCTTTAAGGGGTTGTGCCAGATGCGGGTTTGCCAAGGATCCACCTGGGTTACCTGCAGCAGTACCAAAAACAGAATAAATGGGATATATACTCCCGATGGTGGGATCCACATAACCGTTAGGGGTTGAAAATACAGCCGATTCACTGGGAGAGCCTGGGCAACATCCAAGAAGATTGCAGGAGTTAAAGGTACCACCGTGTGAACCGCTGGTCACCGTCCATCCCGGAACCTGGTTTTGCGAGGTAATGGTGCCGGCTGTTGCGGTCTCGAAATCACCATTGCCGAACGCCTGAACCGCTGCGCTTTTGCCTGCATAAAACAATGGCGGATTCTGCACAGGGGTAATGCCGAACCGGTTATTAATGTATTTTCTTTTTAGTTGGGCAAGATGAACGGAGAGCTCATTGCCTATAAAATTTTCGGAGATGCTGGCTTTTGTAGCGGCTACCTCATCAAACCCATCCAGTGTATCTTCAGAGGCAGGTCTCCTGAAACCGTTAGTCGAATGGCTTTGAGCGGATATAATACTACTAAATGCAAAGAATCCAATGGATAGAATAACAAAGTGGGCTGTTTTCATGGTTTGTTGTTTCAATATAAAGATAGCAAAGGGTTTTTATAACCAGGTCATTCAAAGCGGAGGCTCTCGATGGGGTCGAGGCGTGAAGCGCGTTGCGCCGGAATATAGCCACTGATAAGGCCTACGGATACACAAATAATAACACCGGTTATAATCCAGAACCACGGAATAAAAAATCCGCTGCCCAGCATCAGGCTCATAACGTTGCCCATTAATATCCCGATGACGATCCCACCTAATCCGCCCAGGACACAAATTACCACGCTTTCAATTAAAAACTGGTTACGGATGGTTGCCGCGGTGGCCCCCATAGCCTTACGAACTCCAATTTCGCGGGTGCGTTCGGTTACGCTTACAAGCATAATGTTCATTAGGCCGATGGCAGCACCCAGTAACGTAATAATACCAATGATGGTGGCGCCCATCGAGACTTTTTTAAGGTCTTCAATAAGCATCTCCGCCAGGCTGTCTGATTTCACCACTTCAAAATCGTCATCACCGGCCACCGAAATTTTCCGCACCTTTCTGAAACAGCCTCGGGCTTCGTTATATAATACATTAAGTAACAGACTGTTTTTACACAATACGTTTATGGTAAAACTCATATCCTGTTTACCAAAGTATTGCCGCGCCGCAGTGAGTGGTATTACGCACACCTTGTCGCCACCAAACCCGGATGCGTTGCCTTTGCTTTTTAGCACACCCACCACTTTAAATTTGTAAGCGCCTACTCTGATGTATTTGTTTATCGCATTGGTTTTGGTACCAAACAGAGCTATCTCAACATCCTTTCCAAGGATGGCAATGTGCGGTGCGCCGGCTATTTCAGAAGGAGCGAAATTGCGGCCTTTGTCAAGCTCGTAGCCCGATGCTGTAAGATAATTCTCATCTGCACCATATACCATGATATTGGGGTTGGTTTTTTTACCTTCATACTTAAGTCGTGTGGAGAAACTGGCCAGTGTGGAAACAGAGGCAATTACATCGTAGGTAAACTCATTCTTAAAACGCATGGCCTCTTTGTACGAAATAACACGGCTGGGGCGCGAGCGCCTGCCCCGGTGGCCAACCTTAATGTTTACGTCTGCGTTGCGTATAGTAAATGTGTTGGCTCCCAGTTCGGTAAAGTTGCTGTTGATGCCGTTTTTAATGGCGTCAATGGCCGACAAAATACCTACCAGCGCTGTAATGCCTATGGTAATTATCAGCATGGTAATAAAAGCCCTCAGTTTGTTGGCTTTTATAGAATCCAGGGCAATGGATATGTTTTCGCGTAAAAAGTTCAGCGTTTCAAAATTAAACATTAATGGCCTTACCCGGTTTTTAATTTGCGTACCGGCCAAATAACTACTTAAACGGTTGTCTTATGGTGTGGTTATCTTCCAGATGTTTTTTGGATTTGTATGTGGG
>CALMNJ010000219.1 GCA_937868675.1 uncultured Bacteroidota bacterium
GGGGCTCATTCCAATCGCCTCCTCGTCTGCCAAACATTACGCAACGTTCTGCGCGTGGCCTCCGCTGCAATCCCTCAGCCGGGTTCGCGGTTTCAAATTAGGCTAGTTCGTGTTTTAATGTCAATCATAAAAATACAGTTCCATTGTTCTCGAATACGTATACCAGCGCCAGGGATGCGCAGGGTTTAGCCACCGCAGGCCCGCTGTCCGTTTCGACTCCGCTCAAAGTGACAGCGGGCCGAGGAGACCGAAGCGATAGCGAAGCCCGAAGCAGCCCGGCCGCCGACATATCGAAATTTACGGTCGGCGGGGCGCCCAGAAACAGGCCCTAAGGCTTGCTAAGGTCCAATTTCTTTTCTCCCCACAATTCCCTAACTTAACCCTTCTAAAAATAGCAGCAAAAAAAAATTAAATATGGCCACTGATATTGAAATAATTAAGCAGACGGCCTGAACGAATAGGTCTTAAATGCGCTTGACAATAGTAATAACATCAATTTTTTTACACGTAGGGTTGCATGCACAGCTCAATAATAGCATTCAAAGGAATCCTATTAATGGTCATGTAAGAACCGTTACCTATTCAAGAAACTTTGTGCAAGGCCTCAAAAACTTATTTTTTGACCCAGTCTATTATACAAAAATCATTGTTGTTAGAGACTCGTCTGGCAAACTGATATGGCGTGCCAAAATGAAAAGGTACGCTTTTGGTTGCGATAAAGACATTGGCAGACACCTGAGATACAAGCAATACTTTGAGGACAAGCGCTGTATCAAAATAAAATCGTGTGGTCTAACAAATGATTATCGTTTAAAGATGAAAAAGAAATTGAAGACCACTTCAAAAAAGACTGTCGACTACAAGGAAATAAATAATCTTACCAGCAAATCCCTAAATCTATTCTCTAAGGATTTCTGAACTCATTTTAAAGGCTAATTCCCTAATCCTGAATTTTTGTTTTCTGTATCTATAATATCAAATAGATAACAAGAAGTACTTATCAATTCATAATTAGGTTTGACATATTTGACGTTACTAACTACTTCCTTTTCTCCCAACAATTCCCTAACTTAGCCCTTCTAAAAATTGCAACAAAAAAACAACACATATGGCTTTTGATATTGAAATGATTAAGCAGGTGTATGCCAACATGCCTGCCCGCGTGGAAGCCGCCCGCAAAGCGCTGGGCCGCCCGCTTACCCTGGCCGAAAAAATTCTGTACTCGCACCTGGACAGCGCCATGACACTGCAAAACTACGAACGTGGCAAAAGCTACGTGGATTTTAACCCCGACCGCGTGGCCATGCAGGACGCCACCGCACAAATGGCCCTGCTGCAGTTTATGCAGGCCGGCCGCCCCAAAGTAGCCGTGCCCAGCACCGTGCACTGCGACCACCTGATTACCGCCAAAGTAGGCGCTAAAGACGACCTGGCCGTGGCCAACACCGAAAGCAAGGAAGTGTATGATTTTTTAGCCTCAGTATCCAACAAATACGGCATCGGTTTCTGGAAGCCGGGCGCCGGCATTATTCACCAGGTGGTGCTCGAAAACTACGCTTTTCCCGGCGGGATGATGATTGGTACCGACTCGCACACGGTAAACGCCGGCGGCCTTGGCATGATTGCCATTGGCGTGGGTGGGGCCGATGCCTGCGACGTGATGGCAGGCTTACCCTGGGAACTAAAAATGCCGAAACTGATTGGTGTGAAGCTGACCGGCAAGCTGAGCGGCTGGGCCAGCCCAAAAGACGTGATCTTAAAAGTGGCCGGCATACTTACCGTAAAAGGCGGCACCGATAAAATAATTGAATACTTTGGCGAGGGCGCTCAAAACCTGAGCTGCACGGGCAAGGGCACCATTTGCAACATGGGCGCGGAGGTTGGCGCCACCACATCCACCTTTGGATACGACGACAGCATGAGCCGCTACCTGAAAGCGACCGGCCGCGCCGATGTGGCCGCGCTGGCCGATGGCATTAAACAACACCTTACGGGCGATGCCGAGGTGTATGCCGACCCATCGAAGTATTTTGACGAGGTGATTGAAATTAACCTGTCGCAACTGGAACCGCATGTAAACGGCCCTTTTACGCCGGATCTGGCAACACCTATCTCTCAACTGAAAGAAGCCGCCGCTAAAAACGGCTGGCCCCTGAAAGTGGAAGCCGGACTGATTGGCTCCTGCACCAACTCCTCGTACGAGGACATATCGCGGGCGGTGAGCCTGGCCAAACAGGTGGCCGCTAAAAACTTAAAATCGAAAGCCGAGTTTATGATTAACCCCGGCTCGGAACAGATACGCTACACCATTGAACGCGACGGCTTTTTGAAAGTGTTTGACGAGGTGGGCGCTACCGTGTTTACCAACGCCTGCGGGCCCTGCATAGGCATGTGGGACCGCGTGGGTGCCGAGAAACAGGAAAAGAACACCATTGTGCACAGCTTTAACCGCAACTTTGCCAAGCGTGCCGATGGCAATCCGAATACCTACGCCTTTGTGGCATCGCCCGAACTGGTAACGGCCCTGGCCATTGCCGGCAATTTGGGCTTTAACCCCATGACCGACACGCTGACCAACGAAAAAGGCGAGCAGGTAAAACTGGACGAGCCCACAGGAAACGAGTTGCCACCCAAAGGCTTTGCGGTGGAAGACGCGGGCTACCAGGCTCCGGCGGCTGATGGCAGCGGTGTGAAAGTGCTGGTAGAGCCAAGCTCCAAACGCTTGCAATTGCTTGATCCGTTTGCGGCCTGGGATGGCATGGATTTTAAAGCCATGAAGCTGCTTATTAAAGCCAAAGGCAAATGTACTACCGACCATATTTCGATGGCGGGCCCCTGGCTTAAATACCGCGGGCACCTGGACAATATATCGAACAACCTGCTGATTGGCGCGGTAAATGCATTTAACGGCAAAACCGATTCGGTAAAAAACCAATTAAACGGCGAGTTGGGCAGTGTGCCGGCCGTGCAGCGCCAGTACAAAGCGCAGGGCATTGGTTCCATTGTTGTGGGTGACGAAAATTACGGCGAAGGCTCTTCGCGCGAGCATGCGGCCATGGAGCCAAGGCATTTGGGCGTGAAGGCGGTGCTGGTAAAATCATTTGCCCGCATCCACGAAACCAATTTAAAGAAACAGGGCATGCTGGCATTAACCTTTGCCAACGGCGCCGACTACGATAAAATAAAAGAAGACGACAACATTGATGTGATTGGATTGACCACGTTTGCACCGGGGGTGCAACTTACGGTGGTGTTGCACCACAGCGATGGCAGCACGGACGAGATTAAAGTAAACCACAGCTACAATGCCCAACAGATTGAGTGGTTTAAGGCCGGTGGTGCCTTGAACATTATCAGGGCGAGTGTGAAGGCGTAGATTTCTTATTGTATTTTTTGAAAGCCACTTCCGGAACAGGGGGTGGCTTTTTAATTTGCTATAAATAATAGCCATACCGGGGAGTGCTTCGTATTTATTTTGCAATATGGCTTCAACAGTGCATTTGCAAAAACTCATTCATCATAACCGCGAACGGTTGGTAATACGGTTTGGTTACGACAACCAGATAAGCGGGGAAATACGAAACATACCCGACCGCAAATTCAGCCGCAGTTTAAAAGCCTGGCATGTGCCTTACAGCCAAACGAATTTAAAGGTGGTTTTACGGTTATTGGAAAAACACAAGGCAGAGATAAATTATCACCCGGATTTTGGGGATGGCAACAACAACATTCAAGTAGTGAAAGAACTACTGCAAAATGGATTAGCACCGGCCGGGGAGGCTATTTTATTAAAAGCGGAAGCCTTTAAAAATTGGATGCAATCCAAAAGATACAGCAACAGCACCATTAGCGCCTATACCGATGCACTGGTTATTTTTTTGCGTTACCATGCCGATAAAACGCTGAACGACATAAATAACCAGGATTTAATTGATTTTAATAACCGTTACATTTTGGCTAATAAATTTTCGTCTTCATACCAAAATCAGGTGGTAAATGCGGTGAAGTTATTTTTTGGTACGGTTGAAAACCGAAAGCTGGATTTGGAGCTGGTGCACCGCCCGCGGCGCGAGCACCGGCTGCCCAATGTGCTGAGCAAGGAGGAGGTGAAAGCCATTTTGGATGCACCGGGAAATATAAAACACAAAGCTATGTTGAGTTTAATATATAGTTGTGGATTGCGCTGTGGAGAATTGCTTGCTTTAAAGCCTGAGCATATTGACTCAAAAAGGGGCTTAGTTGTTATTAAACAATCGAAAGGAAAAAAAGATAGAATTGTGCCGCTAAGTGAAAAAATACTTGAACTTTTACGACACTACTGGAAGGCCTATTTGCCAAAACACTATTTATTTGAAGGGCAGAACAAAGGCGAAATGTATGATAACAGGAGTTTACAAAATGTTTTAAAATCGGCAATTGCTAAAACAGCAATAAACAAGCCGGTAATGCTGCATTGGTTAAGGCACAGTTATGCCACACACTTGTTGGAGGCTGGCACCGATTTACGTTATATACAAGAGATTTTGGGTCATAGCCGGAGCACAACTACTGAAATATACACACATGTAAGTAATAAAACTATACAACGAATAATTAGCCCCTTTGATAGCTTGTAAAAAAGCATTGGAGAACGTAAAATGAAATACTATATGTATGATAATATAATAGCCACAAACATTCGCCTATCTTGTAAAATTAACCAGATAGGAGCTAAAAAGTGGCGGGTATAATGTAGTTA
>CALMNJ010000220.1 GCA_937868675.1 uncultured Bacteroidota bacterium
CCTCGCTGGCCCGCGACCGGGCTTTGGGATACTCGACAGTGGGGCCGCATAAGGACGATCTTGAGTTTTTGCTCAACCAGTTTAGCCTTAAAAAATATGCCTCCCAGGGGCAGCAAAAGTCATTTCTGCTGGCCTTAAAGCTGGCCCAGTTTGAGTTTATTAAACTGCAAAAAAACACAAAGCCGCTTCTGTTGCTTGACGACGTTTACGACAAACTTGACGAGAGCCGGTTTACAAAGCTTCTTGAAATGGTGAGCGGCAGCGATTTTGGACAGGTGTTTATTACCGACACGCATCCCGACCGCATGAACGATTTGCTGAACCAAAAGCAAATTGAGCACCGCATTTTTCTGGTGGAAAACAGTCTGGTAAAAGAATTTTAGGACTGGCCGGTTTCATCAGCCAAAAAACCTACTATTAAAGCCCGGTCATGAAAACAAGTATCAGCCCGAGCGAGAGCGCAGACACCACAAGGGCAATATAAGCCAAGGCCACGCCTTGATATTTTCCGGGATTCGAAAAATGAAGCACCATAGCCAGAATACTTAGAGCCAAGGAAAGCAATCCAACAATAAATGCCAACAACATTAACAGCAAACCCGTGGGAACACTTGCAAAAACAAAAAAAAGCCCTACAACAAACAATGGTAAAATAAAAATGCTCAAAAGCAATGCTATAAGTGCGCTGATCTGAAACTTCGGACTTTTAAATTCAGGTTGATCTTTTTCCTGAGTTTTTTTACCATAGGATGTAACAGGTGTGGCAATCCACTTTACATGCAAAACCTTTACTCCATGCTTAAAACTCCCTGCTTTTCTAATCCGTTTATTTGATTCGCTTCCACCTGGATAAGATGCAGGCGCTTCATGTGCAATAGGCTCCGTAATTTGACCGGCCCGGTACTGTTCTTTGTCGGCCTTTACTGGCCCGGAGTGTATGGTGTGTGTAACGTTTACGTGTTCATTTTTTTGGGATGGAACCTGGTGGCGTTTTGAAAACACATCAACATAAAACCCTTTGGTGTAGCGGCGTTTTTGCAGCGTACAGGACGCAGTGCAAAAAAGTATTACCAGCAGAAAGGATAAAAACCGTGTTGCAGGTTTTGTCATACACATCGAAAAGGGCTGATTGGTTTTAAATCTCAAGGTTTGATTATTTCAAAACTAAGTTACATAAAATACCCGTTCATGATAATTGATGATCGGAATTTGATTTATTGAAGAAACATTTCAATCAACTGTGATAAACTAAAAGTAAGCTGTTATATCCAAAATGGATACCCGTTTTGTTTAAACTCTTACCGGCTTTTACAGGCACCAACTTATGTTGGAATTCCTTTGGTTTAAAACTCGCAGTTCTTAGGCGTGCGGGGAAATGGGATCACATCGCGGATGTTGGTCATGCCCGTAACAAACAGCACCAAACGCTCAAAACCAAGACCAAAGCCCGCATGCGGACAAGCGCCGTAGCGGCGTGTATCCAGGTACCATGAAAGCTCCTCTACCGGAATGTGCATTTCATTCATGCGGGCCTCGAGCCTTTCAAGGCGCTCTTCCCGCTGCGATCCGCCCACAATCTCGCCAATTCCCGGGAAAAGAATATCCATTGCAGCCACGGTTTTGCCGTCGTCGTTCTGGCGCATGTAAAATGCTTTTATCTCCTTTGGATAGTTAATGAGTATCACCGGTTTTTTAAAATGTTTCTCTACCAGATACCGTTCGTGTTCGCTTTGCAGGTCAACACCCCATTTATCTACCAGATACTGAAATTTCTTTTTCTTGTTGTGATTGCTTTCGCGCAGTATCTCTATGGCTTCGGTGTAGGTTACACGAGCAAATTTATTTTCAAGGCAAAAACTCAGCTTTTCGAGCAGGGTCATTTCACTGCGTTCGTTTTGCGGTTTTTGCTTTTCCTCATCAAACAGGCGCTGGCTCAAAAATTCAATATCCTCACGGTTGTGCTCCAGTGCATAACGGATCACATATTGCAGCATTTCTTCGGCCAGATCCATGTTATCATGAATATCATAAAAAGCCATTTCAGGCTCTATCATCCAAAATTCGGCCAGGTGCCTTGCCGTATTGCTGTTCTCAGCTCTGAAGGTGGGACCAAATGTGTAAATATCGCTAAAGGCCATCGCCGCGAGCTCGCCCTCGAGCTGACCGGATACGGTAAGGTTCGTTGCTTTCCCGAAAAAATCTTCCTTAAAATCAATGTTCCCGTTTTCATCTTTGGGCGGATTGGCAATATCAAAGTTTGTAACCCTGAACGTTTCGCCCGCTCCCTCGGCATCGCTGGCCGTAATAATGGGCGTATGGATGTATAGGAATCCTTTTTCGTTAAAGAATTTATGCACGGCGAAAGCGAGTGTGTTGCGCACCCGGAACACGGCGCCAAACGTATTGGTGCGGAAACGCAGGTGGGCTATCTCGCGCAGAAACTCCAGACTGGGCCTGTTCTTTAATTGTAGTGGATATTTTTCCGGATCGCTGTCGCCCAGTATTGTTATGCTTTCGGCTTTAAGCTCCACCTTTTGGCCTTTGCCAAGCGAAGGAATAAGCTGCCCCTTTGCCGAAATACATGCGCTGGTGGTAATGCGTTTTAAGGTAGCCTCGTCGAGCATACCAAGCTCAACCACCACCTGCAGATTATTATTGGTGCTGCCGTCGTTAAGTGCAATAAACTGGTTGTTGCGGAGGCTGCGCACCCATCCTTTCACTTCTATGCTTTGGTTTTGGGGCTCGGTGCTTAAAATATCCTTAATACGTAGGCGTGCCATAATGTTTCAAAAAATGAAGCCCAAAGGTAATAAGTTTTGGCCATTAAGATTTGGCATTTTCGAATTGGGCTCCGGTAATTTCGAGCGCCATCTCTTTATAATTGAAAACCAAATCGTGTACAAAGGTTTTTTCGGGGAATAATTTTGCCTCTGTTACATGCACCACTCTGCGGCTACCTATAATCTGCACCTCCTCAAATAATACCGGACTCATTACCTTAAAATAACTAAGGCCATTTTTATACATACGGTACACCGGAAAGTTTATATCTTCGAAATTCATGTCAATGCCTTTTTTACAACACGTGGCGGCCCATATTTATGGGCAGTACAAAGATACAGTGGAAAAGCTTTGCATCATTTTACCCAACCGGCGTGGCGCACTTTTTCTTAAAAAACACCTGGCTTCGGCCTTTAATAAAGCCATTTGGCTTCCCGACATTATTAGTATTGAGGATCTTGTTGAGCGCATCAGCGGTCTTAAAACACTGGAGGAAATTGACCTGATATGCCACCTGTATGAAAGTTATAAGGCCTGCTACGGCACCAATGCCGAAGGCTTTGACGGCTTTGCACGCTGGGGCCAGCTCATGCTTCAGGACTTTAATGAGATTGACCGCTCGCTGGCCGACCCTGCCCAGCTATACGATAACCTGCGCGATATTAAAGTAATTGAAAACTGGAGCCTTGGCCGCGAAGAACTCAGTGCAAAACAACACGAGTACCTGGCCTTTATGGCCAGCCTGGGACATATCTACAGACACTACACCGCTTCGTTGCTTAAAAACAAATGGGCCTATGGCGGACTCGCATACCGTGAAGCCGTGCGCCAGATTTCACAAACAACCTTTGCCGACCAGTATGAAAAACTGCTTTTTTGTGGATTTAACGCGCTTAACACAGCCGAGCTTAAAATCATAAACGCATTTTATACCGCCCGAAAAGCCGAGTTATTGTGGGATGCCGATGTGTATTACCTCAACGATAAAAATCAGGAGGCGGGCTATTTTTTACGACAGAACTTTAAATACTTTGGCCAGAACGCACCAGATTTTACCGGCAATCATTTTACAGAACCCAAACAGGTGGAGGTTGTTTCGGTACCCGGACAACTGGGCCAGGCGCAGGTTGTAAGACAATCTCTTGAGGCGTGGATGAAAAAAGGCGTGGCGCCCGAAAAAATTGCCGTCGTGCTGGCAAGCGAAACCCTTTTATGGCCGGTACTCAGGCAACTTCCTGAAGAAATAAAGCAGGTGAACATTACGATGGAGTATCCCATCCGTTACTCTGCCACGTTTAGCCTGCTTGATTCCCTACTGCAAATACAGGTTTCGTATGCGCGCCAAACCAAAGGCGGCAAAACCCTGTATCACAAAGATCTCATTTCCCTTTTTCGCCAACCCCTGTTCAGGCAATGGATAAAAACAAAACACATTGACTGCGATGTGGATGCCATTACTCAACACCTTATTGCCCAAAACATTTCATTTATATCGTCGAAAAAACTGGAAGTGTTGTTCGAAAAAACCTTTTCAGACGTTAAGCTGCTTATCCAGCCTGCCCTATCCATAGAAGAGTTTAACCGCAACCTTATTGCAATGCTGGAATTGCTTGCTGCCGATTTTTCGGAAACAGGCCGCAACAGTGAAGCGCATCTTGAACAGGAATTTTTGGACGTTTTGCTCCGGAATTTCAGACGGCTCACCGGTGTGCTGGAACAATATCCGCATTTTAGCGACATCTACGCCTACCGGCAGCTTTTTACGCAGGTGGTTGGTAATGCCACGGCGCCCTTTATTGGCGAGCCTCTCAGTGGTTTGCAGGTGATGGGGGTGCTCGAAACACGCACGCTTGATTTCGATTATCTGATTCTGGTAAACGTAAATGAAGGCGTGCTTCCCTCAGGCAAAAGTATTCATTCCTTTATTCCCAACGACCTGAAGAAAGCTTTTGGATTACAATTGTACACCGAGAAAGACGCCGTGTATGCCTATCATTTTTACAGGCTGCTGCAGCGAAGCCCCGAAGTGATTATGACTTACGACAGTGAAACGGACAGTTTTGGAAAGGGCGAAAAAAGCAGGTTCATAACACAACTCCAGATGGAGATGAGTAGATACAATCCTTTGTTTAGTATTAACGAGCGGGTGGCTACCTACAGCGATATGCCGGCTCAAACCAACGACATTATTGAAATTGAAAAACAACCTGCCGTTCTTGAACCCATTCTTAAAAAAGCAATTAACCCGGGTGAATTTGGCGGCCTGTCGCCATCCGGACTTTTAATGTTTAAGGAGTGCGGTTTGCGTTTTTATTTTCGCTACGGTGCCGGTTTAAAAGAGGCCGAAGAAGTGGAGGAAAGTGCGGAAGCCAGCACCTTTGGCTCCATTTTGCACCTGAGTCTCGAAAAACTATACACCGGATTTACCGGCCAACTCCTCAGCGTTTCGCTTCTAAAACAACAGCTTGCCAGGGTTGATGCGGTTGTGAACGAATGTTTCCTGAATTTTTTTGGCAACGACGAGCCGGTAGGCAAAAGTTTGCTGCAGGAAGAGGTGATAAAAGTGTATGTAAAAAAACTTATGGAGAGCGATGTTTCTCTTTGCAAGGAACTTGACAGTGGCGGTCAAACGCTAACCCTCAGAAATCTTGAACACGAGTTTACGGCGCCGCTACAGGTAGCCATATCTGGCCATGAACTTACGATTTACATCAAAGGAAAGATTGACCGCATAGATGATTGTGCCGGGCAAATGAGGGTTATTGATTACAAAAGCTCGGTAAAAGAGAGCGATAAATTTGTTTTTGAAGGCTTTGAAAACCTCTTTACCGATAAAAACTATAACAAGCAGTTGCAGCTGATGATGTACGTTTGGCTGCTGCACAAAAACAATTATTGCCCGCCGGAAATCATGGCGCCGTGCATTGTGCCGTTCAGGGTATTCAGTGGCCCCCGGTATATTTTGGGATCCGATAAAAAACCCTTGCGTTTCAGCAACTTCTTAATGAATGATTTTGAGTCCGCTCTGAGTGAATTTATCGGCAGCATTTTTGCCGGAGAAAAATTTGTTCAGACCCAGGATCAGAAAACCTGCGAATATTGTGCGTACAGAATTATATGCACACGCTGAGCGGTTTAAAAAATTGTATTAAGAAAAATCAGGCGTCGTAATCCACCACTACTTTTTCGGTAAGTGGATGCGCCTGGCAGGTAAGCACAAAACCTTCGGCCACTTCGGCTTCGGTAAGCGCAAAATTGGCATCCATGCGCACTTTCCCTTCCAGCACTTTGGCACGACAGGTGCAGCACACAGCTCCCTTGCAGCTAAACGGTGCGTCCACGCCGGCTTCCATAGCTGCGTCGAGAATGCTGATACTTTTTGTTTCGAGTTTAAATTCGGTTTCAACTCCGTATTGTATAACGGTGATGCTGGCTTTAACATTCGCGTTGCCGCTGATCTCAGCTTTTTCAACGGCATCAATCACCGAGGTAAAATACTCAATATGTATTTTCTCTTTCGCAACCCGGCTCTCTTCCAGCATGTTCTTTACGTTCTCCATCATCGGGCCGGGGCCGCAGATAAAATACTCATCGGCACTCAACAGATTTATATGCCGGGCCAGCAGCTGCGCTTTCTCTTTGGTCATGATGCCCTTCTGAACCGGATCAACTTCCCCTTTCGGCTCATCGAATACATAAACAACTTTCAGTTGCCTGTGTGCCGCCGCGAGTTTATCAATCTCCGGTTTAAAAATGGTGCTGTCTTCATTCTTATTGGCATACACCAGTGTTACGTGGCTTTGTTTTTCAACATATAACACACTTTTTAAAATGCTCATCATGGGCGTAATGCCACTGCCGCCGGCAAACAACACATAGTTTTTTTTATTGTTGCCCGAAAGCACCGAGTAAAATTGCCCCATTGGCGTCATCACCTCTATGTTGTCGCCTACTTTCAGGTTTCTGTTCACATACGTTGAAACCCGGCCTCCGCTCACTTCCTTCACCGCCACACGCAATTCCTTTTCGCTGTAAGGGCTTGTGCACAGGCTGTAAGAACGTCGTAATTCCTCGCCGTTTACCTTAAGTTTTAATGTAATATACTGCCCCTGCCTGAACAGGTATTCGGGCTGTTGCTGGGGAGGTACTTCAAATGCCACCGAAACGGCTTCTGCTGTTTCGCGGCGAATATCTTTAACTTTTAAGGTGTGGAAACGTGCCATTAAATCTTAATAAAACGCTGCAAAAATAGGCCTTTTGAGGGGGTTAAAAAAATTTTTGTTTTACCCTTCGATACAATCCTGCAATGCCGGGCAAAACCGGGTGTACGGCAAAATGTACACACTGCCAAAAATTGCCGGATAGTACGCGCCATGAGATGCGGAAGGTTTAGCTCTTTTTTGGCGATACCTCTTTTATCGCCAAAAAAAGCCGGAGCGAAGCGAAGCCTGTAGCAGCCCGGTGGCGGTGCTGGCTTTGAGAATTACCGAGGCCAGCCCCGACAGGCGCCCAACGTGCATTTTGTCGTACATCCGCCAAACCCAGGTGGTTTTGAAATTAAAAGGGAACCGTTACCTTTAAACACTCATTTACATGGCACATTTATGAACACAACAACCATTAACAACTGGATCAACGAGAATAAGGAACGCACGCTGAATGAGCTTATGGATCTGCTTAAGATTCCGTCAATAAGCGCCGACAGCAAATATAAACCCGATGTGATAAAAACCGCAGAGGCCGTAAAACAGCGGCTTATTGAAGCGGGCGCCGACAAGGTCGAGGTTTCGCCCAGCAAAGGCAACCCGGTAGTATATGCCGAAAAAATAATTGATCCGAACAAACCAACGGTTATTGTTTACGGGCACTACGATGTACAGCCCCCCGATCCGCTTAACCTGTGGGATTCGCCGCCCTTTGAGCCGGTGATTAAAAAAACAGCCCTGCATCCGGATGGCGCCATATTTGCGCGCGGCGCATGCGACGACAAAGGCCAGATGTACATGCATGTGAAGGCGTTTGAACTGATGATGAAAACCAACACCCTGCCATGCAACGTAAAATTTATGATTGAAGGTGAGGAGGAAGTTGGCTCGCCAAGCCTGGGGCCCTGGATTATAGAAAATAAAGAGCGGCTGAAGGGCGATGTCATTCTGATATCCGATACCTCCATAATAGCAAACAACACGCCCAGCATTGACGTGGGGTTAAGGGGCCTTGCCTACATGGAGGTGGAAGTTACCGGACCTAACCGCGACCTTCATAGCGGCGTATATGGCGGCGCGGTAGCCAATCCAATTAATGTGCTTTGTAAACTGATTGCCGACTGCCACGACGAAAATAAACACATCACCATTCCCGGATTTTATGATGACGTTGAGGAACTGAGCGCTGCCGAACGCGCCGAGCTTGCTAAGGCTCCTTTTGATAACGAAGTGTACAAAAAAGATCTTGGCATTAATGATGTAATGGGCGAAAAAGGCTACAGCGCTATCGAAAGAACCGGCATCAGGCCCACTCTGGATGTAAATGGTATCTGGGGCGGATATACCGGCGAAGGCGCCAAAACCGTTCTGCCATCAAAAGCTTACGCCAAAATCAGCATGCGGCTTGTGCCCAATCAAAACTCCCATAAAATAAGCGAGCTCTTTCAGAAGCATTTCGAAACCGCAGCACCAAAATCAGTAAAAGTTAAGGTAACCACACACCATGGCGGCGAACCCGTGGTTGTAAGCACCCACAGTGCCGGTTATAAGGCGGCAAGCCTTGCTATGGAAGAAACCTTTGGTCAAAAACCAATACCCACCAGGGGTGGGGGCAGCATTCCGATTGTGGCGCTGTTTAAAAAAGAACTGGGGCTTGATAGTATTTTGTTCGGCTTTGGTCTTGACTCTGATGCATTGCATTCGCCTAACGAACATTATGGTCTTTTTAATTATTACAAAGGCATTGAAACCATTCCTCTTTTTTACAAGCACTTTACCGAATTGGCGTCAAACTAAATTTCAATCATCCTATTATTTTCAAGCGACACATGATCAGGAACCTCATTCTCCTTTTTGCAGCAGTGATATCACTTGCTTCATGCGTTGATCTTAAAGAAGTGAAATGCACCGGAATAAATGGATTCAAAGTAAATAAAGTAAATACCGGGGGGATTGATGCACAATTATCATTGCGTGTAAACAATCCCAATACATTTGGATTTAAATTACTTCCCAGTGAGTTCAGCGTGGCCTATGGTGGCATTAAACTTGGAAAAGCAAAACTTGTAAAAAAAGTGAAGATACGAGCCAGCAGCGAAGCGGATTATACGTTCAGCCTGAACGGAGACTTTAAAAATCTGGCCCTCGCCGATGTATTGAAGCTGCTTGAAAGTTTCAGTAAAAAAAGTGTGCTGGAGGTAAACGGGGAGCTTCGTGTTGGAAAATTATTCACGAAAAAATCATTCCCTGTAAATATCAGGGAAAAAATTTCGGCCGATAATTAAGTTTTGATCTGCCTCGTCCTTCAATTAAGGGATGGGTCGCAGCTAAAATTGGCAAAAATGCCATAGCTGGTTTTAACCTCGCTCAGTTCGGAACCCCAGAGTTCTTCAGGATCAGTAGTAAAAAAAGAAGCGTCGTAGGGCTCATTCAGTAACCAGTGCCCATGCTTCATTTCGCCCTCAAGTTGTTGTTCGCCCCACCCGCTATAACCCGCAAAAAACTTTACCTGATACGACTTTACTTTGCCGTGTTCGATCAGATGAATAAGTTCATTAAAATCTCCGCCTAAAAAAATATTGTGGCTAAGGGGTATGGAATCTGTAATATCGTTACCAAGGGTATGAAGAAAAAACAACTGGTTTTTAGCCACCGGCCCGCCCTCATAGATTGGGAAATTGCCATTTTTTACCTGTGGTCTTACATCACGTAAAAAAAACTGGGTTCGGAAGTTCAGGCAAAAGCCTACCGCTCCATCGTCGCCATGGCTAGTAAGGTATACAACCGAACGGTTGAAAAAACCATCATTGAGCATGGGGTGGGCCACTAACAACTGACCTTGCATACTGCTAAATCTAAATCAAAAAACAGTCCGGTGGTTACTTAGAAATTAACGAGTTTTCAAGAATTACGGATCAGATATGCCTTTGTTTTTTAAACCGGTCATCGCTTCTCTCTAAAAAAATCTGAGACAATCAGGTATGATGACGGTATCGCAAAGCGTTATACTACTATTTGGCTTAACTATTTGAACTTCCGGGCCAATTTTGTAGAGTCTTGAACAATATTTCGGTTCACGTAAGCTCCGACTTTTTTGTATTGCCAGCCAGGGTTACTTTGCCAGTTGTATTATTCCGGTTTCCGCTTGAACGTTCGTGCTCTGATGATTTTGAAAATAAATGCCCATTGCCCTGTCAGGCATTTCCAATACAAAGGGCCTACAGGCTGTAGCGTGGGCAAAATCCTCTGTCCAGGTTTCAACCAGTTCAGGGTTTGTTACCGAAGCATCCTATCTGCATGCATCCATATGGAATATAAAACTCAAAATAATGGCAGCCCTCATACCCTTATGTTTAGTGAATTTTTTTAATATTTGTCATAGCAAAACACAGGATTATTTTGTCCGAACCATCTCAGCATATTAAAACCATAGCCGCCATCGTGGCCACCGATCTTAATTACGCTATTGGAAAAGACAACAAACTGCTGTGGCATTTACCGGCCGATCTTAAATTCTTTAAGGCCACCACCCTGGGTTGCCCGGTGATAATGGGTCGCAAAACTTATGAAAGTATTGGCAGACTTTTGCCCGGCCGAAAGAACATTATTGTGACACGAAGCCAGGACTATACGGTGCAAGGCGCCGAAGTGTTTCACTCCACAGAAGATGCCATTGCTTCGTGCAATGAAGAAAAGATATTTGTGATAGGCGGCGCCGAGGTGTATCGCCAAACCTTGCCTGTTTGCACGGAAATATTCCGTACGCTGGTATACGCCTCATTTGAGGCCGACACTTTTTTTCCGAATCTGGAACAGGCAGGGTATATAAGGATATGGGACGAAAAACACCGTGCCGACGCGAAAAACGCTTACGACTATACTTACGAAAAATGGGTGAAACCGGCATAAAAGAAAGAAACACACTCCTGTTTCGCTGCCTTAGCCTGCTGGCAGTAGCTTTGCTGGCCTGTTGCTTTTTTGATTCATCCAAACCGGCCGACCAACAAACCACGAAGCAAAAAATTACAGCAACATCGGTTCGTCACCATGGCCTGCCAGTAAAGACAACTGCCTTCAAAGTAAAAACGCCTCTGCTGAACTTACTTACCCGGCAATATGGTTTTGCCGTGACACAAAAAGCCGGATTATTCCGTGCAGGCAGTCCTGCACAGCAGCAAACGCCTGTGCTGTTCTGGCACGCCAGCATAACACATCATTACGATACAGGCGATGAAGAGCCCCCGTTTCCTGAAACACAGTTTTTCTAAAGGAACGATACTCAGATTAGTTATTTAAAAAATTTATCATGAAAAAAGCATTCATCGTGCGGTTGGTTGCATTTTATTTTCAGGGCAAGGCACAAACCAAAAATATTGCAGACGGTTTCTATGAAGTAAGCCGAATTATTTACGACACAAGCCGGGTGGTAACGCTAAAAGGAAAAGAAGTGATTTCCTTCAATACCGATTTTCTTGAAAATGCCCCAAAAGATTGCAGGGGCTTGGAGATACTTACCGCCGAATATGTTCCACTTATCCTTAACGAGCGACCTGTGCTGTTGGAGGGTACTGTAAAGTCAACTTTGCAGATAGCCCTTACCGAAGAGTCGGCTTCACTATTGAATAGTTTCACAAAAACCAGAGTTATGCATCAGGTAGTGATTGTAAAAAACGGCCAGGCCCTTACCATGCACAAGATTCGTGAGGCAATAACAGGTCGTAAATTCGAAATAACACGGTGCACCGATAAGGCCTGTGAAAAGTTACAGGTAGAGATGCAGGAAAATGTGAAGAAATAAACGTTGTATCCCGGTACTAATTTTTTATCAATGCCAGTTTGTAATTGCTAACCTGATCGAGCGTATCCAGCAATTCCATGAGCATGTGTGATTTAGCTACCGGGATACTTTCCTGTTTTACGACAAGCCTTACTTTAAGCAGGTAAAAACCACCGTTTGTGTTTGTGATTGAGCTTTCGAATTCAAAAAAATCGTTGTTGATATTACGCGTAAACCCTGACGTGTTTCCAAGCACATAGTTTGGCGGCATTTCGATCTGGAAATTGTAATAATCACTCAATTCAAAGTCAAAATAATAATCCTGTTCCGGTACCTTGTAAATTATTGCCTTACTGAGCGGAAATGAAAACCAATTGTGCAGGCTCAAGGTATCAGTTCGTTGAAGTTTTAACTTCTCGCTGCAATTAAAGTTGTACCGGAAGGGGTATTCTGTTTCTTTTGATGCGGATTTAATACTCGCATTTTGCGCTAAGGGCTTGTCAGTGCATTTTCTGAAATAATGCGGCGATATGGTGGAATCAACGTACTCGTTGAGATAAAGATGCCGCAACACCGTTGAAAATTGTCCCGTAAGACTTTCTTTTATGGTAAGTCTTACCAAAGCACTATCCGGATTTATTTTCACCACAGCACTTTCGCTTCTTGAGTTTTCATTGCTGGTTCCCCTGTGCATTCGTATAATTTTAAAAAGTTTCAACTGTTTGTTTGCCGTCCCGGGTTGAAAGTTTGCCGGAGTCAGCACTGCCAGTGACCCTTCATGATAAAAAGGCAACTCATTAAGGTGGTATTTTACGCCATTGCGGCGTGGCATAAAATAGATGTAAGAAGTGCCCGAGGGCAGGGCGAATAAATGTTGCTCGTAGCCCTGATGTGACCTGTATTTTGGATCGTGCTCCCCCAAACGCCTGTCGAGTACATTTACCGTATAAAAAAATATGCGGCTATCATATAGAATATCCAGATACAGTTTAGCCATGTGTTGCGAGGGCAGGCGTCGCTTTAATATGTGATCGCCGCTGTATAAGTCATAAATATGCGATTCGTTATAAAATAAATGGTTAGCGGTAATGTATCTGAAAGCGTTGAAGGTATCACACAGTGCCTTAAAAAAAACAACGTTTTGTGTGTCATTCCCCGGTTTCGGCAAAGCCGAAATAAACTTACGGATACTCTGAAATTGTTTATCATAAACCTTGGTGTAATCCTTTACTGAGGTATCCGTATTAATGACCCACTCAAAATTATTGGATTTAATGGCCATGCTCTTAATATAGCTGCCTGCCTGAGATGTCATCACCTGCCGGTAAAAATTAAAGTCAGCTTTAACATGCGGAAGCCGGTTGGCTGGCGTTGAATTGACCGGATATGTTATTCCGGGCAGGTAATCGAACCTGATGCGTTTTGTTTTTATGGAATAGGTGTCGTATTTCATTCGGGATTCCTTCACCTGCCAGTCAGGGATATTTACGGGTTTGATAAAATTAACGCTGTCCAACGGGTTTTCTACCTTATATATAAAGTCATATTCACATTTAAGCTTTGGCCATCTGGAATTGAAATAAAACAAATTGCTTCCGTATTCTGCATTAAAGGCCGCCACATAATATATTTCAACTACATCGCCCGGCATTAAACCACCCATATGCATAATCACCGTTTCATCGTTCACAAACTCCCCCGTGCTTTTTATCCATCGGTAGGTTTCGTAGCGGTCTTTTACATTAATGTTGGCCCAGTGACCATTGGCAAACTTGCGTGCGGCAAAAGTGACAAGACGATACTCCTTCAGAAATGGGATTTTTATACGCGACCTTCTGCCCTGAGCGTACAAACATTCATCTGCCGCAAGGTCAAATGACTCTGGAGTATGAAAATCCTTCAAAAGGTCGGCACCCTTTTTGGTATTGATCAGGTACTTCACGTTTCGAACCACTTTTTCATTATTGGTTGCCATAAAATGAAACTCGGTGGCGTCTTCCAATATCACCAGGTCATTGTCTTTATACCGGGTTGCCTCAGTAGAAACTACGTAGGGCTTTTTGTTTTCCCAGTTCACGGGGCCTTCGCCAAACCAGCTTTGAGCCAGTATGCATCCCTGAAAAAACACAAACACAAACAACAGCCTTGTTTTAAAATGCAACAATAAACCCATACGAAGTGATTTAACACGTAAGGTAACCGTTTTTTCAAAAACAACAAGATGCTTTTGTGTAAGTGGCGACCCCTGGTTTTTATTGTATATTAGTACATTTTACAAGTGCGAATTCTCAGGCTAATATTCATACCGCTTTGGAAAGTATGGCTGGTATTGTGGTTTACCATCCCCTTTCTTGTTATGTTTCCGCTGTTTTACTTTGCTCTTACAACCGGCAAGCTCGACCTTGCTTTTCGCCTTAAGCGCATTTGGGCCCGTATTATTTGTTTTTGCGTTTTCCTGTATCCTCAAATAAAATACAAATCAAAAAAATACAAATTACCCCAGCCCTGTATTGTTGTACCAAACCATACGTCGTATCTGGATATAGTAATGAGTCCGTTTTTTGTGGATCACACCGCAGTATTTATGGCCAAATACGAGTTGCTAAAAATACCCCTGTTCAAATATTTTTTTGTTTACCTCGATATCCCCGTAAACCGCAAAAGTATTACCGAAGCCCACAAAGCTTTTTCGGAAGCCGGCAGACGACTTGACAGGGGGCTTAGTATGATTATTTATCCGGAGGGAACGATTGGCCACCGCGGCCACTTAAAATCCTTTAAGAACGGAGCCTTTAAGCTGGCCGTTGAAAAACAGGTGCCTCTTATTCCGGTGGTAAATCTTAACAACTGGTGGTTTCTCGAAAACGGTGGTTTTTTTAAGAGCAATGGCCGTCCGGGCATACCACGTATTGTTGTGGGCGACCCCATACCCACCAGGGGTCTCACCGAAAACGACATAGAGGATTTAAAAAATAAAGTTCATACCTTTATACAGCACGAACTGGATCAATTTTATGGCAAACAAAATAGACATTAAAACGGTTAACGAAATTGCGCACCTTGCAAGGCTGGAGTTCGACGAATCGTCGAAGCCCGAGATGCTAAAGGACATGAACCGTATGCTTGATTTTATTGAAAAGCTCAACGAGATTGACACTTCCAGTGTGGAGCCTTTGATTTACCTTTCTTCCGAAAAAAATGTTCTGAGGCCCGATGTACCTGAAGTAAACATTACCCAAAAAGAAGCCTTAAAGAATGCTCCTAAAAAAGACAGCGATTACTTTAAAGCACCCAAGGTGATTGAGCAGAAGAAATAAGGGCCATCACTCCGTTTCTAGTTCATTGTTCAAATCACAAACTCCTTATCCATTATTTGTTCTGTCCCTGACTTTATCAGCACATGGTAATGTCCTTTTGGGTACCCCAACACCTTGATATGAAAAAAATAAGTAAACGTTCCTGCGGGCAGAGGTTGCGCTTCGCCCATCTTAATTACAACTTCGTTTCTTTCGTTACGCACCTCTCCCAGAATACTGCTTGTGTTTTTAATGGTATATTCTATGTCGCCAAACACCTCTACGGGGTTCGACTCAATTTGCCTCTCTTCATTCAAAATCCGTTGTTGAGGCGTGCTGTACCAGGTGTCGGCTTGTTTTGTAAGGTCACACACCCGTTTGCGCAACTGTTTTACCGGCTCTGCCTGAGGACTGTCTTCGGCCACCGAAATGTTTGAGGGACTGTTTCCATCCGACAAGCACCAAACCGCTTCCTGAAGCACCTCGTAAGGAATTGGTTTTCCCTTGAGCCAAACGCATAATTTTTTAAGGTTATCACTGGCCTGTTTTCCCAATTTAAACCCCGAACCCGATCCCGGAGACGCATTATGAAGCTGACAACAAAACCCCTCGAGTTGCACGTTCTTTTTTTGACCGGCAGCCAGAGGAATGTTCTGATCGTGCACCACCAGCAGATCCTGCTCACCTTCATCCTCGCTATTCATAATCTCACCGGCCCGCAATAAAAAACTGGTGCTCTTACCACTTTTATTTTCAATGGTCATGCTTACGCATTTGCCCGAGTGTCCGCCAAGGCCGGTAAGTTTTGCATTTACTTTTCCGGTTTTTAATGCCTCGCTCAGCGCGATGGTATTTTCTGTTTTCCATCCACACAACAAAACCGCACTAAACAGTGCTGAAATAAATAAAACAAGGAGCCGTTTCATGATGTTTGTTTTCCATCATAACGGTGCCAGTAAAAAAAGTTACGACTTATTGCAATCAGGCATTTTATAAGCCTGTTCAGAAAACGTTCAAAGCGTTTTACATTTCAGGAAAGACTTACAACCGGATGATAACAAAAAAGGGGGTTACTCCTGCCCGGCCATGCTTTGCCTGGCTCCGCGTCTGAACACCTTGCGGAAGAGACTCGCTAACTGTTTACGGAAAATAAACATGATCATTAAATAAGGGGCGGCCATCAGGTACAAAATGCCCGAGTTAAGGCTGCGCGCCATGGAAGACGGATCGTTTTTGAGCGAAGACTCGGCAGAGGCTTTGCACATGGCGCACTGCGAATAAACATCGCCGGGCAGTGCCACTATAAACAATAGCAGAATCAATAAAACAATATATGGTTTCCTCTTGTTCATTACAGATGCACAAAGGTACAACTCAGCTGCATTAACTCAAAAAAGAAAGCGGCCCTGTTTCAAAGCCGCTTTAAATGATCTTTATCACGGTTAATCGCCTTTAAAGGCCGGTTTTCGTTTTTCCAGAAAGGCATCAACTCCCTCGCGGAAGTCGCCGGTGCCAAACGATTTTCCAAACTCCTCAATCTCCACTTCAAATCCGTTGAGCTGATTGTTGTAGCCGGCATTAATAACTTTAATGGCTGTTTTAATTGCTGTTGGGCTTTTGGAGGCGATTTTCGACGCAATCTCCATACTTTTTCCAAGCAATTCTTCCTGGGTAGTAATGTGGTTGGCAAGCCCCCATTTAAATGCGTCCTGTGCATTAATCATGTCGGCAGTTACCACCATTTCAAAGGCTTTTCCTTTTCCCACAAGTTGTGCCAGGCGTTGCGTGCCGCCATATCCGGGAATAAGCCCCAGCGAAACTTCGGGTAATCCCATTTTGGCATTGTCGCTTACCACTCTTATGTGGCATGCCATAGCCAGCTCAAGGCCTCCGCCCAGCGCAAATCCATTTACAGCGGCAATAATGGGTTTGCTGAAGTTTTCAATAAAGTTGAATATTTTGAAATGTCCGATGGCGCTGAGTTGCTTGCCCTGCTCCACCGAATAATTTGAAAATTCGGCAATATCCGCTCCGGCAACAAAGGCTTTTTGTCCTGCACCGGTTAGTATAACGGCATGAATGTCTTTTTGATTCTCGGCCTCCACCAGTGTTTCGTGAAGTTCCTCAATGGTTTGTTTATTCAATGCGTTAAGCTTGTCGGGCCTGTTAATCGTAATTACCAGCACACCGTTTTTTACCTCGCACATTATAAGCTCACTTGTTGCCACCATTTTTTATTTTTTAAAACTGGACAAATATAAAGTAATTGAAATGAAATAATCCAAAAGTTTTACACCCCGGCAAAGTGGAAAAGTATAAGGTAAACAAAGCGATAAAAGATGTGAATACGGGTGTTAAAAAACGGAGCCGGTTTAATTACTCTTAATATAATGTGTGGTGTCGTCAACATGCCTGAACATTTTGCTGAAGAACTGATAACGTTGTTTTTCGGCCACGCCGCTTATGAGTGTGCTTTTCTTTTCAAGATTTCGTATCCAGTGCTCGGTTTCTTCACAAAACTCGGGGTTACTTGTGGTAAGCGAGTTCATGGTATTAAAACTGATATACGAATAGCGTGCCTCGCCCATTTTAATATAAATGCAATTGGTTCCCAGCATTACCTCGCTGTTATACAAAAGATAGGTCTCCTTTTTGTCGCTTACATTTTTGCGCCCCGACGTGGCATTGCGCTGTACCATTTCGAGCATGGTTTTGTAATCGGTGAGAAGTTCGAGTGCCTGTTCCCGGCTTACAAGGCCGCTGTCAAAATAAAATTTAATCTGCCGCAAGCCGGTAAACACGGTTTCCTCGCTCCACACTTCGGTGCTGGCCACATTCAGGTATTCTTTAAACGATTCGTGAGCGGTATTGATAAGGTCTTGCGGAATTAGATCCCAGCTGAATTTTGCGTGCTGGTAATCGGGTACATTAAGCACCCCCCGTTGCCAGTAAAACAATTTAAAGGCCGTAAGTTTTTTACTGAAAAACGAATAGAACAGTGGCATCTCTTCGGCTACGTAATAGATATGTCCGTCGCCAAACTTACTGATGGTGCGCAGGTGGCCAATAATGCGATCAAAATAATCCTGAAAATTTTTGACACTGTCGGTGAGCTTGGTATAAGCGAAGGTCACGGTATCGCTCCGGCTGCTGAACACCTCGTCCACACTGATGTTGTATTTGCGCGCAATCAGGTAAATTTCCTCGAGCGTGAGAGCGGTTTCGCCACGTATGCGGCGGTAGGCACTGTCTATGCTCACATCCAGTATATCGGCCATTTCCTCAGCCAGGCCAATACCCGGAGGAACCGATTGTTTGAGGCGGGCAATAAAATACTCCTGAACGGCGGAGTTGTTTTTAGCTGGCTTAACTGAGTTTTTACCCGACATACGATTATAATTGTTTTATAAAGATATTGAATTTGGCATAAATGCAAGGTAATGCCGAAATGCCGCGCCAGGGATTGAAACGGAGGGCTTGCGAAACAAAGAGCCGGTGACGCCGGAGCGAGGAGGCGATTACGCCAGGGCGTATAAGCCACCGCAGCAAGGCGGGCGGGTGTGCGCGCTGTGCGGCACCTGCGCTTTGCGAGCAACCCGCAGTGGAAAGCCCGCCCGGGCGCCCAAATAATAATGCCAGCCTGCTTGCGGGAATACAAATTAAAAAAGTATCTTTGCCGCCATGTTTACACAAGAGCAACTAAAAGACGTGAATGACAGGTTTGAGTCGTTGAGGGGGTTCCTTTGACTACGACCGTAAGAAACACGACCTTGAGCTTTTAGAAGAAAAAACGCTGGACCCCAATTTCTGGAACGACTCCAAGCAAGCCGAAAAAATCCTCAACGATGTTAAGCAGGTTAAAACATGGACCACTGCTTACGATGAGTTGCGCCGAAAGGTAGATGACCTGAATACGTTGTACGAGTTTTTTAAAAGCGGTGATGCCACTGAGGAAGAAACGGAAACCGAATTCAAAGATGCTTTAAAAACACTTGAGGACATTGAGTTCCGCAACATGCTGCGTGGCGAAGAGGACCGGCTGAACTGTGTTTTACAGATAAACTCGGGCGCCGGTGGTACCGAAAGCTGCGACTGGGCCAGCATGCTGATGCGGATGTACATGATGTGGGCTGAAAAGCAGGGATTTAAGGTTACCGAACTGGATTACAACGGCGGAGATGTGGCCGGTATTAAATCTGTTTCGCTGCAAATTGAGGGCGATTTTGCCTTTGGTTACCTGAAGGGCGAAAACGGGGTGCACCGGCTGGTTCGCATCAGTCCGTTTGATGCCAATGCAAAACGGCACACTAGCTTCGCATCGGTGTATGTTTATCCTATTGTTGATGACACTATCGAAATTGACATCAAACCAGCGGATATTGAAATGAGCACTTCGCGAAGTGGCGGTGCCGGTGGCCAAAACGTAAATAAAGTGGAAACCAAAGTGCAGTTACTGCATAAACCAACAGGCATTGTAGTGGTTTGTCAGGTAGAACGATCACAGCACGGCAACCGCGAACGCGCGATGCAAATGCTGCGCTCCCAGTTATATGAGCTTGAAATGCGTAAACGCAACGAAAGCAAACAGGCCGTTGAGGACAGCAAAATGAAAATTGAATGGGGGTCGCAAATCCGCAGCTATGTACTGCACCCTTACAAAATGGTGAACGATCACCGCACCGAACTAAAAATAACCGACGCAGAAGGCGTTTTGGATGGTAATCTTGACGAGCTCATAAAAACCTACCTCATGGCGGTAGGGGGCAACAAACGTTTGAACAAGGCCTAAAGCCCTGATAAAACAACAATGGCGCAACCGGTAAAAGCAAAGAAACACCTCGGTCAGCATTTTTTGTGCGATGAAACGATTGCCCGCCGCATTGTGGATGCGCTGCTCGAAAAAGACAAAAACACCCCGATACTTGAAATTGGTCCGGGAACAGGTGTGCTTACCCGGCACCTGATTGAACTGCCGGGTTTTTATGCGCTGGATATTGATGCGGAATCGGTGGCCTTTTTGCAGCAAAAATACCCTGCTCAAAAGGAACATATAGTATTATCTGACTTTCTGGAGGCCGATTTGGCAACACTTGGAGGCGATAAATTCAACATTATCGGCAATTTTCCTTACAACATTTCCAGTCAGATCATGTTTAAGGTGCTTGAAGAAAGAAAACATATTGACTTTGTTGTAGGGATGTTCCAGAAAGAGGTGGCCCAGCGCATTGCCGAAAAGCCGGGCACAAAAACGTACGGCATACTTAGCGTATTGCTTCAGGCCTATTACGATATTGAGTATTTGTTTACCGTGCATGAGAACGTGTTTAGCCCCCCGCCTAAAGTAAAAAGTGCCGTTATACGACTGAGCAGGAATAAAACAAAAGAGCTTGGCTGCAACGAAGCGTTATTTAAAAAAGTGGTGAAAACTGCATTTAACCAGCGTCGCAAAACCATCCGCAATTCAATAAGGTCGCTCACCGAAGGTAAATCATTTTCGCATCCGCTTCTGGATAAAAGACCCGAGCAGCTGAGCGTGGCCCAGTTTGTGGAGCTCACAAATGCGGTAAGTGCTGCCTGAGAAAAAGCATTGATGCAGGCCTCTTAAACTGACAAATCTCATTTCTTTCAAACATGTTAAGCCTGAAATTTGCTCCATAATTTAAACTGACAAGTCATGATTATTGAACAGCTATACACCGGTTGCCTGGCCGAAGCGGCTTATTATATTGAAAGCGATGGCGAGGCCGCCATTATAGACCCGCTGCGCGAAACGGGGCCATACCTCAATTTGGCGCAAAAACGGCACAGTAAAATAAAATATGTACTGGAAACTCATTTCCATGCCGATTTCGTAAGCGGACATATTGACCTTGCGGCAAAAACAGGAGCGCAAATTGTTTATGGGCCTACCAGTATGCAAACCGGCTTTGAAGCTCATATCGCCCATGATGGCGAGGAACTTGCGCTCGGAAAAATAAAAATTAAGGTGCTGCATACCCCGGGACACACGATGGAAAGCTGTTGTTATCTTTTACTGGATGAAAATGGAAACGAAACCGCTTTGTTTAGTGGCGATACCTTATTTATAGGTGATGTTGGCAGGCCCGATCTTGCCCAAAAAGTAATTGCTGAACTAACCCAGGAAAAGCTTGCTGGCCATCTTTACGAGTCGTTGCGGAATAAAATAATGCCACTTCCCGACCACCTTATTGTATATCCCGGACATGGCGCCGGCAGTGCCTGTGGCAAGAACATGAGCAAAGAAACTTCCGACACGCTGGGTCACCAGAAAAAAGTAAACTACGCCCTTAACCCTGCTCTTACAAAAGAAAAATTTGTAGAATCCGTACTTGACGGACTTACTCCGCCTCCGGGATATTTTCCGCAAAACGTGCTGCTCAATATTAAAGGATACGAACGTTTTGATGAGGTGATAAGCAGAGCCAGCCACGCCTTTAGCCCGCTTGAACTTGAAGCGGCCGAAGACGCTGGTGCCATTGTGCTGGACTGCCGCGACTCGCAGGTGTTTTGCAAAGCATTTGTGCCAGGTGCCATTAATATAGGTCTTAACGGAAATTTTGCGGTGTGGACAGGAACGCTGATCCCCGATGTGAAACAACCCTTGGTTTTGGTAGCGGACCATGGCAAAGAAAAAGAAGCCACCATCCGGCTGGCCCGTGTTGGCTTTGATCACGTTCTGGGTTATCTCAACTGGGGCATGGACGAATGGCTTGAAGGCGGTCACAACACCGATAGTATAACATCCATAAGCGCCGAAGCGCTTTACGAACAAATGCAAAAAGGTCCGGTTAACCTTCTCGACGTAAGAAAATCGAGTGAGTTTAACAGCGAGCATGTGGTAGGCGCCATTAATGCCCCGCTTGATTACATACGCGATAGTGTAAGTATGGTTGACCGCAACAAAACCTGGTTTGTATATTGCGCAGGGGGGTATCGTTCCATGACATTTATTTCGATGTTACGCAAATGGGGCTATACCAATCTGATAGACGTAAAGGGCGGATTCGCTGCGTTAAAGAAAAGCGGTAAGTTCAATATTACTGAGTACGTTTGCCCTACAACCATGCTTTAAACTCGCGTCTTATCAGGACCACACCTGAGTGCCTTCGCTGCAATTAGTGCAGATATCAATGCTCTTGCGGCTGTTTAAAACCGATTGCCTGAATTTTTGGTAGGGGTCCGAGAACCAAATCTCGCCGAAGCTTTGGTTATTGAGGTTACCCAGGGTATAATGCGCGTCCTTGTCAAAACAACAAGGCACCACTTTGCCATCCCAGGTTATTACACATCCCTGCCACATTCGCCAGCACTGATTCAGCATTTTGTTTTTTATTGCAAAGGTTCCGTTACTATTCTTTATGTAACGCGAGTATTTTTGATTGTCGGGAATCAGCTCATGTCCGCCTTCAAAATCGTAAACCTCGCGGGTAACCGGTGCGCTGCCATCGGCAGGGGTAAACGTGATGGTGAGCTTTCCTTTTCCCCGGGTGACAAAATCGGTGGCGCGGTACTGGTCGCCGAAAGC
>CALMNJ010000221.1 GCA_937868675.1 uncultured Bacteroidota bacterium
TTTCAAAAAGAGCATCGCTTAGGTTGCAGGTTTCAAACACCACGGCCGTCAGGTCGGCACCTGTAAAATCAGCACTGCTTAGCTTTGAGTTTTTAAATTGTGTATTGCGCAGGCTCAGTCCGCCAAAGGCGGTGTGGTCAAGTATGCACGCATCGAAGTTTACGCGCAGGCCGCTCGTGCTGCAGCGGTCGAAACGTAAGCCAAGTAATTTGCTGCTTTTGAAAAGCACATCGTTAAAAAGAGTCTTACCGGTTTTCACCATGCTGAGGTTACAGTTTTCAAATACGCAACCAATGAACTTACTTTCGGAAAGGTCTGCCGAACTCAGATCGCATCCGTTAAACGTGCAGTTTTCAAATTCTCCTTTTTTAAAATTTTTTGAAGAAAGGGACCGGGTGTCAAAATTTTTTTCGAAAAAATACTCCATGTTTAGACTTTTACATAGGAATAAACACATTAAAAACAGAACCGTTTCCGGGCGAGCTCACAGCATTGATGATGCCCCGGTGATTTTCAACAATTTTTTTGCAGATGGCCAGACCAATACCTGTGCCGGCATATTTTTTCATTTCATTGAGCCTTTGGAATATGGTAAATATCTGGTTGGCGTACTCCTGCTCAAAACCAATGCCATTGTCTTTAAACACAAGATGGTAATACCGCGTGTTGGGCATTACACCCGATAGTTCTCTGATGTCATGCGCGGAGGCTGGTCTGGCAGTTATTTCTATAAAGGGTTTGGTATCGCAAAACTTTAATGAGTTGCTGATAAGATTATAAAAAAGCTGGTTCATCTGCACCGGGAAGGCTTTAATAACAGGTAGTTTGGAGGAGATGATGATGGCTTTCCTGCGTTGAATCAACACTTCGAAATCATTTTTTACCCGTTCCAGTACCTCGTTCAGATCGGTATCTTCAAGTTTCATGTCGTTGCGCGAGAGTCTCGAGTATTCTAGCAGGTCTTTGATAAGCTGCGACATTCGCTGGGCTGAAGAGTGTATTTTTTCAAGATAAACACGCGATTCGGAGTCAACGGCGCCCATTTTGGTGTTCAGGATACCTGAAAAGGTTTGTATTTTTCGCAGAGGCTCCTGTAAATCGTGGCTTGACACATAAGCAAACTGCTCCAGTTCCTGATTTGACTTTTTAAGATTATCAATGGCATTCTTGAGTTCGGATGTGCGCTGCGCCACACGGTTTTCAAGCTCTGCCGAAAATGTTTTCTGATCGTGCATATCGGTGCTTGTACCTACCCACATCTGTATCATGCCTTTGCTGTCGCGCTGAGGCTGCGCTCTGCTTAAATGCCAGCGGTACTGGCCGTCGTAGCGTCTGAAGCGGTGCTCTATCAGGAAGGGCTCCCCTTCTTCCACCGAACGGGCCCATAGCTGAACACTTTCCCGCCGGTCGTCAGGATGAACAATCTGTATCCATCCCTCGTTATAAATGTTTCGTGGCGTAAGCCCGGTGTACTCAAAAAATGCGAGATTAAAATAACCCAGATTGCCGTTTACATCCGCAGTCCATATAAGCTGTGGAACCGAATCGGCAAGTATCCTGAATTTTTGTTCGCTTTCGTAAAGTTCGCGTTCGCGCAGGCGTTGTTCGGTTAGATCGCGTATTGTTCCCGAAAGCTTCATGGGTTTATGGTCAGGGTCGTAAAAAACCTGGGCCCGGGTCTCTACCCAATGCAGGCTGCGGTCTTTCCAAAATACTCTTACCTCCACTTCCATGTGGCCCGATACCAGGGCATTTTCCATGGCATTTTCATACTTGCGTACATCTTCCGGATGCAATTCCATTAAAAGTTCATTGTACGGTATCTCGCGATACTCCTTGTAACCATGAATTTCGAGGTAACGCTGAGAGTATTTTATTTTACGGTCGCGCAAATCAAGTTCCCAGGTGCCCAGTCCGCTCGACTCCATAATCAGCGCCAGTTCGTCTTTGTTTTCCTGAGGAGGTTCCCCACCGTGTTCCGGAAGGTTTTGATCTCTTACATAGTAAACAATGGCTGTAAGGTTGCCCGATTTAACGCGGAGAGCCCTCAGGCTTACGGTTAGATTAAACAAACCGCCGGATTTACCCACAAGCTGTAACGGTATCTGGTCAATCTGGTCAGCGTTTCCGAATGCCTCAGCATAGGTACTTAATACTTGTGTTTTATTTCCGGCAATAAGGTTGCCAAGGTATTTACCCACCACATCCCCAGCCTGATAACCAAAGCGTTTTTCGGCGGCTTTGTTCCAGCCCGAAATAATTCCCTGAGGGCTGGTTACAAAAATGGCTTCACTGGTATAATCGAGAATCCCGGCATAATAATGAATGCGTTCTTCAAAGTTTACCGGATGCCAGGGCAGTGTTTGGTTGCCCGTAGCAAACTTGTTGACATTAACAGTCGCAATCACACCTTCCGTCTTTCCCGATTCACCAAACACGGGCGCAAGCGCCAGATTCCAGAGGGTAACCAGACTTTGGGTTTCGGGCTGCAGGGGATGATTGTTGCCGCCAAACACTCGGTCAATGGCGGGCTCAAGTTGTTCCCACAATTCATCAAACACTTCGCTGGCCGGCTCACCGGGCATTTCTTTGTTGTCGCGGTCAATGCCGAAATCTTTCAGCCAGGCATCGTTGTAAAAAAAGAAGCAGGTTTGCCGTTTCCAGAAGAGCAGCATGGGGCTTGAGGAGTTGAGTATAAAATTAACCGTCCCTAACAGGCTGTGCGGCCAGGTACTGATTTCACCAAGCTTGCTTGCACTCCAGTTTTTTTCCCTGATATGGCTGCTTACTTCACCCTGACCTGTTATGGTAAGTGCATTTTTTTTGGACGAACGGGTAGGCATATGCTACTAATATAGCTAAAATACTGATGGTGGAAATGAATTGAGGAAATACATGATCAATTTTCCCGACGTATTAAATTTGTATTATTAAACTTAAAATGCGGGCCAAACGGTTGTCGTTTTGTTAATGGTAATGAGTAACTTTAGAAAGCATTAGCCAATGCTAAAATGAAAAAAACAATACGTGGTATTTTAAAACGTCCTCCGCAGCCCGGAATGGTTGGCGATGGGTTCAGGGTTTACAATTATTTTCCGGGCGGCTACAGGATTCGCGATATGGTGGATCCTTTTTTGATGCTTGATTTTAATCCCGAATACGATTTCGGGCCTTCCACCCATCCGCGCGGTGTGGATGTGCATCCTCACAAGGGCTTTGAAACGGTGACCATTGCCTATAAAGGAAGTGTGGCTCACCACGACAGCAGGGGTAACAGCGGCGTCATTCATCCGGGCGATGTTCAGTGGATGACAGCAGGCGGTGGCATTCTGCATAAAGAATATCACGAAACCGAATTTTCAAAACGCGGCGGCCCCTTCGAGATGGTGCAGTTGTGGGTTAATTTGCCGAAAAAACACAAGCTTACACCCGCGCATTATCAGGCGCTCGAAGCCTCGCAAATGGGAAGGTATGCGCTGCCGGAAAATAGCGGAACGGTTAATGTGATTGCCGGAGAAATAATGGGTGTAAAAGGCCCAGCAAAAACGTTTACGCCCATCAACCTGTTTAATATGCATCTTAAACAGAATGCCTTCCTCAAATTTGATGTGAGCGCCCTGCACAATACATGCCTGCCGATCGTAAACGGAAGCGCCTTCGTAAATGGCAGTGATGCGGTA